>CALAEB010000105.1 GCA_937890875.1 uncultured Anaerolineaceae bacterium
CCGATCTATCCGCCGCAGAGGTAAACACATCAATTTTTTCGTTCTGGATAGCAAACGCCGGCATATTATCCGTAATGACAGTTACATCAAAGCCCATATCCCGTGCCACGCTCGCTGTCAGTCGTGCGCCCTGAAAATACGGGCGCGTCTCAGCACAGTAAAGCTTTAATTCATTGCCGCGTTTCTTCGCCTCTTTCAGCATCTGCCCGACAATCGTCTCCCCAAAACACTGCGTCAGAATCTTTCCGTTTTCAGGAAACATATCCACTAAATACGACGCCATTTTACCGATTTTATGATAACGGGCATTATTAGCGGAAACCGCATGACTGACAATCGCGTCACTGACATTTTCACCCGTCTCCCAGGCGCGCGCAGCCGCCTGAAGACAACCCTGAACAATAATATTCATCCGGTCTGTTGTCGTCGGACGGGCATGCGCAATCGTATCGGCCGCCTGGCGCAGATATTCCCGCTGCCCGGTCTCGGACTGGTTCCGGCACTCATACGCCGCCAAAGCCATCCCCATCGCTCCCGCCGTATACGGACCGGCGCTTTGTGTGACCATATCCGTAATCGCCCCGGCAACTTCTTTGTAATCTTTGCAAACAACGAATTCGACTTTGGCCGGGTAGATCCGGCGGTCCAGGATCCGCACCATTCCATCCTCATACCAGGCGATGTTCTCATACCGCAGCATGAAAGCAAGCCCCTGATCTGCTCTTTCCATGTCTTTCCCTCTCTATTCGCTCCGAACCCGGCAATCCGGAATATGAACAAAATAATGCCCTTTTTGTTGGCGCATTCCGAACCGGTCTGCCGAACCCGGATCATTCCTCCGCAAAAAGATCATCCAGCGTTTTACGTAAGTCGTACCGGACACGATCCTTATCAATAGTCAGAAATTCCTTATGCTCGTACAAAATTTTTCCATCCACCATCGTCATCGCAACATCGGAAGCCTGTGCGGAATAAACCAGCAGGGAAAGCAGGTCGTGGTTCGGCATCAAATGGGGCGCATCCAGGTCGATCGCCACAATATCCGCTTTCATCCCAACAGCCAGCTTTCCGCAGTCACCGCGTCCCTGAGAAACAGCCCCGTCGATCGTCGCCATTTTAAATAGATCACCAACCGGCAGCAGCGTGGGATCATGCATATATCCGCAATGAATTATGGCCGCCAGGTGCATTTCCTCAAAAAGATTCTGATTATTGTTGCTGGCGTCACCGTCAGTGCCGAGTGTGACCCGGATACCGCGTTTCATCATCTCATGAATCGGCATATAGCCGCTGCCTAATTTCATGTTGCTGGAAGGGTTATGAACCACAGTCACATCCTTTTCCTTCAACAGATCCATGTCCTCCGGTTCAACCGCTACACAATGCGCCGCGCAGGTTGGGTTGGAAAACACATCCAGGTCATAGAAATATCTGGCCGGCGTTTTCCCATGCCGCTGTTTGCATTCTTCATGTTCCTTGATCGTTTCCGAAAGATGAATCTGCAGCCGGGACTGGCGCTCTTTGCAGAGTTCTGCATATGTCCGTACCGTTTCCGCAGTCGAGGTATATTCCGCGTGAATCGCAAAATCCGTCAGCAATCTTCCATCCGCACGCTCATTATACTGATCAAAAAAATCGATGGACTCCCGGATGCGTCCGGCAAGCGACGCCGGATCATCACTGAGCATCGCCATGACCGGATGTCCCAGGTTTGCCCGCATGCCGGAAGCAATGACATCCGCGACATAATTGGAAGGATGATGGTACATATCCGAAAAGCCGACCACTCCGGAAGCCAGCATCTCCATCATGGAAATCCGGTTTCCGACGCTCATATGCTGCGGCGTCATTTTCCGTTCAACCGGGAGCATTTGCTCAAACAGCCAGCGGTCCAGCGGGAGCCCGCTGCCTAATCCGCGTAACAGGGACATCGGTGTATGCGTATGCATATTGTATAAACCGGGGATCAGCGCATGCCCGCTCAGATCCCGCACCTGGTCGTACGCGTCGTCCGGCTTATTTTGACCGACATAAATGATCCGGTCGTTTTCAATACCTAAATAGCCTTTTTTTATCAGCCGCCAATCATTTTCATAACTGAGAATATCGGCGTTTGCAAACAGAAGTTTCATAGAATTTACCTTAAATTTTTGCGAGAATCGTTTTCATATATGCCCGGAAAAGTCCGGAAACGCGCTGCGCGGTCTCCTCAACTTCGCCGCCGCCGACCGGACGGTCCAGCACACCGGCCGCCATGTTGGTTATCAGAGAGATCCCCAGCACCGGGAGTCCGCAGTGCGCGGCGGTTAACGCCTCCGGGACAGTCGACATGCCGACCGCGTCTGCGCCCAGCACCCGCACCGCCCGGATTTCAGCCGGCGTTTCAAACTGCGGACCGGAGAAGAAGGCATACACACCCTCATGAACGGTCAACCCGCTGTTTTCCGCACAGCTTCCCGCGATTTCACGCAATCTCCGGGAATAGAGATCACTGACATCAAAAAAACGTTGGCCGAATTCCGGGATATTCCGGCCGCGGGTCGGGCTGACGCCCATCAGGTTAATATGATCGCTGATAATCATAACATCACCCGGTTTAAACTGCGTATTCACAGCGCCCGCGGCATTGGTCAGGATAACTTTTGCGGCGCCGATATTCCTGAATAAGCGAACGGGTGCGCTCAGCTGTTCAAAAGAA
>CALAEB010000106.1 GCA_937890875.1 uncultured Anaerolineaceae bacterium
TACCATGCTCCCAATGACATCTCAGTAGTTGGATTTGATAATATAGATATGTGTAAATTCGTCTCGCCTTCGATTACCAGCATTGATGTCCCCAAGCATAAGATTGCAGAAACCTGCGTGACACAGCTGATGAAAATGTTCACCGATGATTCCTTCATTGACATCAAACAATTTGTCGCCGTAACGATCGTTGAAAGACAATCGACCAAAAAAGCTGAACTTTGATTCGGATATCCTGTCAGAACAATCCCCGCTCATACTTATTTTTTTAGTTAGAATACCTTAATTATGCTAATATTTTATTATTTTTAGTTGTTGACTTAAACTAAAATTATAAATAAAATATGGAAACTAAAACAAACAGAATCACCATTTTCAATTTCTGCTTTTTAGCCGAAAAGGTAAATTTTTGCCTTGTCGTGAAGCGTTAATTGTTTTAACTGTCTTCAGGCGCACAAGTGATTTTTCAGTAAAAAATAAGAATCAAACATCGGCATATTTTTATGACGCCGATCATCAGCAGAGAAACTATGCAGAAAGAAATATTGCGGCTAAATTCCATATCGAAATCATTCCCTGGCGTGAAAGCGTTGGATAACGTTTCTTTTTCCATCGAAAAAGGATCGGTTCATTGCATCATTGGCGAAAATGGAGCCGGGAAGTCCACACTGATAAAGATCCTCAGCGGCGCGCTGCAGAAAGATAGCGGAACAATTGTCTATGAAGGCAAAGAAGTCGATATCAGGAATTCCCATCAGGCAAAAGAGCTGGGGATCAGTACCGTTTATCAGGAAATGAGTTTAGTACCATCCTTAAACACGGTCGAAAATTTATTCCTGGGGGATGAATTAACGGACGGCGTGAAACTGGATAAATCCCGGATGATCCGAAAAACTCAAAAAGCGCTTGAGATGCTCAACGTATCTTTTGATATCAACATTCCCGTTTCCTTTCTGAATACGGCGCAGCAGCAGATGATTGAAATTATGCGCAGTGTAATCTTTGACCGGAAAATGATCATTATGGATGAACCAAGTTCGTCGCTTTCGCAGAAAGATGTTTCGGAACTTTTTCGGATCATTCATTTCCTCAAAGAGAAAAATGTCACGATTATCTATATCTCCCATAAGCTGGATGAGTTAGAACAGATCGGCGATAAGTTAACCGTGATGCGTGACGGGAAACACATCAAGACGATGGATATTGCCAGTATGGATATGTCGTTTGTTGTTTCATTGATGGTCGGAAGAGAATTTGATACCTCAAGACGCCCTCAAAAGAGACCGGCAGACGGCGAAATAGTGCTTGAAGCACAAAATATTTCACGGGCTGATAAACGCGTAGACAATGTTTCTTTCAGGCTCCATAAAGGCACAATTCTGGGATTTGCGGGGCTGGTCGGCTCAGGAAGAACGGAACTGATGCGAATCATCTTCGGTGCAGATAAATTCGCGGCCGGCAGTATTTATATCAGAAACAAAAAAATCGAAAAATTCTCCACTCAAAACGCCGTCAGGGAAGGGATAGCTTACTTAAGCGAAGATCGGAAAAATCTCGGGCTTCTGTTAGGCATGTCGATTCGGAAGAATATGACCATAGCGGATCTCAGCCGCATCTCGAAAGGCTTCGTCATCGACAAGAAGCAGGAAAAGCAGCAAACGGATACGTTGCATACAAAAATCCATATTGTCACTCCCAGTCTGGACAAATTGGCACTTTATCTCAGCGGAGGCAACCAGCAAAAAGTTGCCATTGCAAAATGGTTGTTCACCAACTGTGAGATCCTGATTTTTGACGAACCGACGCGTGGAATTGATATCGGCGCCCGCTCAGAAATTTATTCCTTAATGAATCAACTGGCGGATGCGGGAAAAAGTATCATTCTCGTTTCGTCCGATTTAACAGAGGTACTTTCGATGAGCAACAAAATTATCATCATGCATGAAGGAAAGATCATAAAGGAGATAGAAAACGATATCAACGTAACGCAGGAGACAATCATGCAATACATGCTCGGAGGCAGCAGAAATGTCTAAAATCAATAAAATATTTTCCCAGTTAGGAGTTATCCCGGTTTTGGTTGTCCTTTTTGTTATTTTATCGATAATCTCTCCTTATTTTTTGCAGATCAACAACATTATCAACATTCTCCACCAGGTTTCGATTACGGCAATCATCGGCGTGGGGATGACATTCGTTATTTTAACCGGCGGAATCGACCTTTCGGTCGGATCAATCGTGGCGTTGTCCGGACTGACAATGGCCGTTACGCATAAATTCTTTTCTGCGATGGAAATGGGCGAGCCGCAGAATACGCTGCTCAGCATCGTTGTGCCAATCTTTTTGGCTGTTATTGCGGCTGTCTGCATGGGATTTATTAACGGGATTATGGTTTCGGTCAGTATGGTGCCTGCGTTTATCATGACCTTCGGGATGCAGAATATGGCACGCGGCAGTGCTTACATCATTTCAAACAGCAACACAATATCAGTTTTCCCGAATGCGATCCGTTTTATCGGAAATGGAAAGATCGCGGGAATTCTCCCGATCCCGATTGTAATTGCAATCAGTATGGTGTTAATAGCGTCATGGGTGCTGAATTCCACAAAATTTGGGCGATACGTATATGCATTAGGCAGTAACCGGGAAGCATTAAAACTTTCCGGGGTAAATACGGTTGCCGTGGAAATTGCAGTTTATGTGATCAGCGCTTTTGTTTGTGCCATCGGGGCAATTATTCTGGTCGGAAAATTGAATGTATCCCAACCCGTAGCCGGTGTTGGTTATGAAATGGATGCGATTGCAGCGGTGATTATCGGCGGCACCAGCATTTATGGCGGCAAAGGAAAGGTTTCTTCGACTTTCGTCGGGGCTTTGCTCGTTGGTACGATCCGCAATGGTCTGAATTTACTGAATGTCCCTTCCAGTGTACAGCCGGTAGTCATCGGTGCGGCAATCGTTGTCGCGGTTTTTTATGACAAAATGAAAAGCAAGCACGATATTGCCGGTACAGAATAAAAAATCCTGTGGATTTTTTACGCAAATTATTTTAGGAGAAGAGAAAATGAAGAAAAATTTCGTAATTGTCGTCCTTTGTCTGGTATTCGTCCTTAGCGCTATTCCGGTTGGAGCAGCGGACGAACCGATAAAAATCGGATTTGTCGTCAAAGTGATCAATCCTTTTTTCACAGTCATGCTTGAAGGTGCACAGGCAAAAGCGGATGAACTGGGGATTGAATTACTGACAGGCGCCGCTTCTGAACAAACAAAAACCGAAGAGCAAATCGCAATTGTCCAGGATATGGTAACAAAAGGCGTCGATGCAATTTGTATCGCTCCCATGGACTCGGAAGCGCTGCTTCCCGTTTTGGCAGATGCGCAGGCCGCCGGAGTAAAAGTTATTAACCTCGATAACAGGCTCAATGCGGATACAGCGAAAGAATTAGGCATGGAACCTATTCCATTCATTGGCGTAAGTGATGAAAGTTCCGCTTACCTGGCTGGCAAAGCAATCGCTGAAGCAATCGGCGGCGAGGGTGAAGTAGCCATTATCGAGGGCATTCAAAGT
>CALAEB010000107.1 GCA_937890875.1 uncultured Anaerolineaceae bacterium
GACGCTGACCGCCGATCCGGTTAACGCCGTCCATTTCCCAGCCCGGAAGCCCGAGCATATCCGCGGCCAGCGGACAGATATCGAGGATGCTTCCGCCGGTCAGCGCCTGGTCCTGCGGAATTCCGCTGCCGGACGCGAGATAAAAGGGATGATAGCCTTCCCGGTCCAGCGTATACCCATGCTGCCCCAAATGGCTCGAACCAAAGGAATACCCTTGGGCAGCCGAGACACCGTAATCAAAAAAGTCCGCCATGCCGCTGGTTTTCATCTCCGCATCCGTCAGCAGACGGGAGACATACGGCTTTTCCAGAAATTCGTCAAAGGCTTTTTTAACGCTTTCCCTTTTTGCAGTGTTATAGATCCGCAGAAACGCCGTTCCGCCGGCGCTGTGGAATTCTGCGTCAAAATCCAGCAATGTGCCGTTATCCAACTGATAAAACCCTTTTTCCGCCAGAAAATCATTCGGTTCAACCGTCGTATGAACCGGCAGACAGCCATGATCGCTGAAAACGATCAGCGCCGTTTCTTCATCCGTGCCCGCGGTCCGCAGCACATCCAGCAGGCGGCCGATCCGTTCATCGTGCCGCGCCAGCGATTCCTTCGCCTGGGCACTGTCAGGGCCGAAATCATGTTTCTGAGAATCCGTATCAATCAGGTGAAGCAAAAACAGATCCGGCTTGTGACGGATCAGCGCATCAACAGCCACAGTCGTCGTAAAATCATCCAGACCCGGCTCGCCGATCCCGTGGAACTGTTTTCCGAAACGTGTCAGCATGGGGATCAAAAACCTAGGGCTGCCATAGCGCAGCATAGCAGAAAGCCGCCGAAACAACCCCATTTTTTCGGCGATCTCAGGAAAATTCCAATCGATGTCGGCATTTCCGGTGACCGGATACAAAATGGATCCGATCGTTTTTCCCGCTTGTTTTGCTTTTTGATATAAGGTGGGAACTTTTATTTCTTTTGAATCGACACGCCATTTCTGCGGCCGCTGCCCCGGAATAAAATAAACGTTATCGCAGACGCCGTGTTTGCCGGGCGGCATACCGGTAATAATCGATGTATGCGCCGGATAGGTGTTGGAGATAAACACAGAATCCACGTCTCTGACCAACGTGCCGCGCTTGCACAACGCGGAAAAATTCGGCATTTTTTGCAGCAATTCCAAGTCATCACTCGAAACCGCATCCAAAGAAATCATCAGCAAACGTCTTTTTGTTCCCACAGGTCCTCCGCTGGTTTTCGAGGATAGTCATCCCGCTCCGGCAATTCGGTTTATTAAACGCGGACGCAGGCAGCAACATCTTTACGGTTAATAATCGCACATAATCGAATGCCCAAGCCTGCTCCTATTTTATTGGCAGGATTGTAAAAGAAGATTAAACTTTCTGTAAAAAAAGTGCGGCAGCGGTTTTCCGGAACCGCATCCTGAATGCCGGAAGTCCGACAATAGAACAGTTTGTTGCCAGTAATTC
>CALAEB010000108.1 GCA_937890875.1 uncultured Anaerolineaceae bacterium
GACCGTCTTTGATGTCGATGCTGAGGTAACCTCCCGGATAAGTGAAGCAGGGATGGTGTGTCGCGAAAACAAATGCTCCGCCAGTTTTCAACATCTTGTACACCGCTTTAAACAGCGGCTCAATATCCGAGATATCCATCACCGCCATGTTGGCAACCGCCTTATCAAACGGTTGAACCTGCCTGAGTTTCAGCAATTCGTCATAATTTGTCGCGTCGCATACGCGAAAATCCACCCGGTCCAACACAGCGGCGCGGCGTTTTTTCGCCAGTTCAATCATGTTGGCGCTGTAATCAAAGGCGACCACCGCCGCGCCGTATTCGGCAAGCCGTTGGGAAAAATTTCCATTCCCGCAGGCAATGTCCAAGACCAGGTCTCCCGGACAGATATGAAGCAATTCCTCCGTATGCGGCCGGACCAGATCACGGTGAAAATCGTTGGATTCATCCCCCATATACGCATCCCAAAATTCGGCATTGGTTTCCCATGCCATAAGGCCGTTGTCTGTTGCTGTCATAGCCTGCTCATCCTTGATTTGATCTGCTTTTAACCTGTTACAAAGTAAAGATATATGCCTGGTCAAAATCGTTTGCACCCATGTGTCTCAAAGGGGATCCAAACGCTCACCTAAGCACTAAAAAGGCCTTCGTCTTTCTCAATAATTTCATGCAGGGTTATCTTTTTTTCGTTTTCCAAGATATCGCATTGTTTTTGTCCTATATTCCACATAGTCCTGCCCAAAGGCGCCGGCAAGATACTTCTCTTCTCCCAAAATCTGAAAATGGAAGAGGGCAACCGCCGCCACTGCAAAAACGACGTTGACTGGATTCGGAAATGCCAACGCACAACCAATGTAAAGAAAATCAAAACCCAGGAATGCCGGATTGCGGCTATAACGGTAAATACCGCCTGTCACCAACCGGGTATCCTGTTCAGCACTAAATCCTGCTCTCCAGTTATGCCCCATGACTACCACAGCCGCAATAAAACAAGCGACGCCAAAAGTGGAGAAAACCAAGCCGCTCACTTGCTGCGCAGTGGAAGCGGAAAATGCCCCAATCGCTTTTGGAAACGCTATACTAAACACCTGAACCATCGCTCCAAAATACGTAACAATTTTTATAGCAGTTTCAAAGACCGCCCGGCTTTTCGGTTTATCTCCCTTACCAAGAATGTCGGCACGGATACCCTGACGTCGCAACAGGAAATTTTTCAGCAGATATGCGCCATAAAAAGCAGCCCAGAGAATAAAAAACAAAATCTGAATCAAAGTCATTGTCCACGTTCCTTTAATATCTAAGTCATCCACGCCGCCTCTGAAACATCACCGTTGTATCATTGCCAGCCATTGGTCCAAAGACAATCAGGTGAAAGCGGTACTCATCCGTTTCCTGATCTTCATTTTAACTTGCTGCAAATAAAAAAAGAACAGACATATTTCCTGTCGGAATCGATCTGTTCCTTTAGTGCCCCGAGAGGGATTCGAACTCTCAACCTAAGCGTTAGGAGTGCTTTGCTCTGTCCTGTTGAGCTACCGGGGCTTTCGTGTCGCTATTATACCATTCTGTTGTAGAATTAACCACAGATCGAACAGCGGCACTGCGTAAAAAAACAGCCGCAGAAATATTATTCCGCCGTAACAAGTCATGAAAAATACAGAGGAAAGATGATCTACGCTTACACTTTTGATTCCCCCATCGGGAAACTGCGGATCACAGAAAACGGCACCACCATTACCGGACTGGATCTGCCCTCCGCACTCAGAGAAACAGACGCCGACAACGATGAAACCGACTTGCTGCTGGAAGCCGCCCGTCAGCTGTCAGAATACTTTGCCGGCAGGCGAAAAACATTTTCGCTGCCTTTGGCCCCGCAGGGTACGCCGTTTATGAAACGGGTATGGGATCAGCTGCTGCAGGTGGGCTATGGAGAAACCTGTTCCTACAAAGCGATTGCCACCGCCGTCGGCAACCCCAATGCGACGCGGGCCGTGGGAATGGCCAATAACCGGAACCCGATCCCCATCATCATTCCCTGTCACCGGATCATTGGCGCCGACGGATCGCTGGTGGGTTATGGCGGCGGGCTTCCGCTCAAGAAGTATTTGCTGGACCTGGAAAAAGGGATTCCCAAAGCCTGATGGGCTCAACGCAGGGCATTCTTTTTCTCGGCTCCCAAATCACGACCGGCGGCGCACAGCGGGTCCTGCTGGATCAGGCGGGCTGGTTTTACGACCGCGGATACGGTGTGCAGGTCCTTTTTTATTATGATAAAGACGGCTGCCTGTCCGAATGGCGGGAGCGCTATCCGTTCCCGATCGATACGCTGTCGGGCTACAAACCTGGTGCAGGCATCCGGAACATTGCAGGGCTCCTGCCCGGGCTGCTCAAACTGGATAAACATATCCGCGAATTCAAACCGGACGCCATCGAATGTTTCACCCATGACGCGAACCTGATCGGGATTCCGATCGCCTGGCTGTGCGGCGTACCGGTGCGGATCGCGACGCATCACGGGCGTTTTGCCGGGCTTTCCGGCCTGCGGGAAAAGCTGCATACCCGGCTGGTCAATTCGACTTTAACAACCAAAATCGTCTGCGTTTCGGGCCGGGCAAGAAATCAGGCCTTGACCGAAGGAATTCGGGACGGGAAAATCAGCGTCATCTACAACGGGATCCTCCCGGTTAAAACGGATTCCGCATTGCGCGAACAAATCCGCCGGGAACTTGGCCTTTCGTCGGATGTCAAAATGATTTTGAATATCGGCAGGCTGGTCCCGGAAAAAGCCCAATGGCTACTGATTGACGCAGCGGCAGAGAGCATGAGAAGCAGGCAGGATCTCCATTTTTTTATCGCCGGAGCTGGCCCGCTCCATTCCGATCTGGAAGCGCGGATCCGTCGGCTCGGCTTGACAGACCGGTTTACCTTATTGGGAAACCGGAGCGATATTCCCGCATTACTAAACGCGGCGGACCTGTTCGTCCTTTACTCCGATACAGAAGGAATGCCCATCTCGTTAATGGAAGCCATGAGCGCCGGCATTCCGGTGATTGCCAGCCGATTGGAGGGGATCGCCGAAATTATAAATTCACCCGAGGTCGGAACGCTGATCCCCAGCGGAGATTCATCGCGGTTAGCGGCCGCAATTCTGAACACCTTGAAAGATGAAGGCCGGCTGAAACTGAACGCGGAGAATGGACAGCGCAGGATTCGTTCGGATTTCACGCTGGAAAAAGCCTGCCGGGGGTATGAAGAACTATTTTTTCCGGAACAGCCAAAAGACGATGGCGAATAAACGGGTTTTCGAAATAAAATTTGCACTAACATGATACGTTGTGCCCTTCATTTTGAAACCGGGATCTTCCATTCTTCTAAGGCATACACCAATCCTTTTATCACTTTGAACAGCTTCGTCCATTTTGAGTTCCACTTTGCAGGGATTTGAATTCAGAAAAAACCTTCCGAATAAAAAGAAACCTCATATTTTTTTCAGAATTTGAATCCTGAAAAAAAGGGGCTCTTAGATTGTTTATTTCCGCTTATTCAAACCAAAAGCGATCCTCTGATCCCTATATTTGAACTGTGTCCCGATTTGTGAAATTCTTGACAAACTTCTCTTGTTCGCATAAGATAGATAGGGGTAACAGATCTCCATCAAGGATTTTTCTCATGGAGATTTGCCAATCATTATTACATTTATAGGGAGGCTTAAATATTATGAAGGGCTACGCGATGTTAAAAATCGGCGAATCCGGATGGATCGAGAAGGAAACTCCTCAGTGCGGTCCGATGGACGCGATTTGCAAGCCTTTAGCTGTGGCAATCTGCACTTCCGATGTTCACACACTTTGGGAAGGTGCGATTGGCGAAAGACACAATATGATCCTGGGCCATGAGTGCTGCGCGGAAGTTACAGAAGTCGGTTCGCTGGTCCGGGATTTCAAGCCCGGCGACCGTGTTTTGGTTCCGGCGATTACACCGGACTGGAATTCTTTGGAAGCGCAGGCCGGTTATTCCATGCACTCCGGCGGCATGCTGGCCGGATGGAAATTCTCCAACTTTAAAGACGGTGTTTTTTCCGAATATTTCCATGTGAACGACGCAGACGGAAATCTGGCGCTGCTGCCTCCCGTGATCAACGTCGTTGACGCTTGTATGCTGTCCGATATGGTTCCCACCGGATTCCATGGGGTAGAGTTGGCGGACGTTCAGTTCGGTGATTCCGTCCTTGTTATTGGTATCGGCCCGGTCGGCCTGATGTCTGTTGCCGGCGCAGCTCTGCGCGGCGCATCCCGCATCATTGCAGTCGGCACACGCCCGAAATGCGTCGAAGCGGCCAAAAAATACGGCGCATCAGACTTTATCAGTTACAAGAACGGAACCATCGAAGATCAGGTCCTTGCGATGACAGACGGCAAGGGCGTTGACAAAGTGGTCGTCGCGGGCGGCGGCGTTGAAACGTTTGACGCTGCGATCAAAAGCCTGAAAGCCGGCGGAAAAATCGGCAATGTCAATTATCTCGGGTCCGGAGATTATATTAACATTCCCCGTGTGGAATGGGGTGTCGGCATGGGACACAAGCAGATCAACGGCGGGCTGATGCCCGGCGGACGTCTCCGCATGGAGAAACTTGGCTCACTGGTTTCTTCCGGCAGACTGGACGTTTCCCCGCTTTCCACCCACATTTTTGAGGGCTGGGATCACTTGGAAGAAGCGCTCTTCCTGATGCGG
>CALAEB010000109.1 GCA_937890875.1 uncultured Anaerolineaceae bacterium
CGCTGGCCGAAGTCTCCGGAGTCAAACTGCCGGATATCAAAGCTGCCACCATCGGGTTTTCATTCGGTCCGCGATTGAACGCAGCCGGACGTTTAGAGACCGCGAAATTATCACTCGACCTCCTGTTAAGCAAAGATATGGAGCAGGCCCGGAAACTCGCCGCCAGCCTGGACGAACAAAACAGACTCCGGCAGGAATTGACCAAGCAAACGCAAGAGCAGGCGATCCGGATGATGGACCCGGAAGAAGTGCCGGAGCTGATTGCCGCCGCCGACCCCGCGTTCAATATGGGGGTAGTCGGCCTGGCCGCTTCCAAACTGGCTGAAAAATATTACCGGCCGGCGGTTATCGGTGCGCGCGGAGAGGAATTTACGCGCGCCTCCTGCCGCAGCATCGCCGAATTCCATATCACACAGGCGTTGGATCAATGCGCGGATCTGCTGGACAGGCATGGCGGACATGCCATGGCGGCCGGATTCACCGTCAAAAACGAAAACTGGCCGGAGCTGACCGGCCGTTTGCTGTCCATTGCCCGCCGCGAGCTGGCGGGTAAAACACTCCAGCCGGCCAAAATGGCGGACATGGAACTGCCGCCGGATTATTTCCGCGAGGATCTTTTGGCTCAGATCGCCGAGATGGAACCGTTCGGGTACGGCAACCCGGAAGCGGTCTTCATCCTGCGCGATTTGCAGATTAAAAGCGCCCGTCCGGTCGGTGCGGACCAGGACCACCTACGGCTGTCCATGATCACCGGCAGCAATGCAATCCTGGACGGGATTGCCTTCCGGCAGGCATTCTGGGCCAGACAGCTGCCGCCGCGGATCGATGTACTGTGTATGCTGGAGAAAAATACCTGGAAGGATAAAACAACGCTGCAGCTGAATGTGATCGATATCCGTCCGGCCGAAAACCCGGAGCATAACAGAAATCCGGAAAATTCTCCCGAATAAAAAGGAAAACCGCGAATTTACCTTTTCGGCCATCCTTATGCCGACGCCCGGACATATTTCGAATCACCGGGGTTCAACAATCAAAAAGCGCCGGGTTGAACCCGGCGCTTTTTGATTGAATCTATTTTCAATCGACAAAACGATATTTCAGCAAGGTCCAGACGGCGATAAAACCATCTTTCGCCTTGATCTTCTTTCCTTCGGAATAATAGCGGGGCGTAAATTCGATCGGCACTTCATAAATCCGGAAACCGCGCTTCAATATTTTCGCCGTAAATTCCGGCTCAAAATCAAAACTGCGCGCGTGAAGCGGAATGTCCCGGATCATGGACACTTTGAAGAGCTTGTACCCGGTCTCCATGTCCGACAGAATATTGTTGTACAGGATATTGGTCATAAAAGTGAGCAGTTTATTCGCGACCATATTCCAGAACAGAATCGGACGGCGTGCGCCGCCCAGAAAGCGCGAGCCATAAACAACATCCGCGATACCGTCTTCGATGGGTTTGATCAGCGCTGGTATCCAGCGCGGATCATATTCCAGGTCGGCATCCTGAATGATCGCATATTCGCAGCGGGCATGCTGAATCCCTTTGCGCACGGCTGCGCCTTTTCCTTCATTCTTCTCGCTGGTGATAACGCGCACTTGCGGGTCATCGGCATACCCTTTCAGGATATCCTTGGTGCCATCCGTCGAACCGTCATCAACGACCAGGATTTCGGACGCCAGTTCCGTCGCCTTGACTCTGGAAATGATCTCCCGAAGCGTCTTTTCTTCGTTCAGAACGGGAATGATTATTTTTAAATCCATGAGCAAGCCTTTCTGTCAGTTCAAAGTGGCTTTAGTATAACCGAAAAAGCGGCCTCTGCAAATTGCAGGCGGGAATTCAAAATTTGCGCATCTTTCCCGAAATAAAAGCGCCGGATCATTTGCCGATCACACCTTTTTTCAGGATCACGCATGCGTAAAGCGCCGTCTCGCCGGTCTGAACCGTCGCAAAGGCTTCCTTGCTGCGATCATAGAACGCAAACCGCTCCAGGAACGCGATCTTCGTCCCCGGCTCATGTTTCTCAACGATGGAACGGACATCCTGCCAAATCGGCGGATCCTCAGCCAGTGTGCCGGGCACAACCGACATCAGCGTGACCGGCGCCTCAACGAATGTATCCAGCGGCAGCAATCGCAGAATCGCATCCAGTATATCGGTCACCGCATGTCCGTCACAGCGCACGCAGCGCTTTCCCATCGTAGCTGCGGGGAAATTTGCGTCACCGATCACAATCTCGTCACCATGTCCCATTTCCGCCAGAATCTTCAATAATTCCGGCTGCAACAGCGGAGAAATCCCTTTTAACATTTTGTATCCTTTCCCAGAACAATTCTTTGCGGTCGTCAATTCCGGAAATTCGAAAATTGGCTGAAATGTCAAAGCGTAAAATTTTCAGAAGGAGTTATTTGTTGTTCTATCTTAACAATTTGACTTTTGACATCCCAACCAAAGTCGGACGATCTTTTCGAATAAACAAGAACCGCATTACTGTTTCTTATTCTGGATTCCTGGCCGTTCATGCGTAGAACAGCCGGAACCTCCATCAATCTTACCATGAGTCTACGCGTGGAAGGCTCCGGCTAAAATCCGGATTCTGAAAAAGTCATTCCGTACAATACCGGTCCATATTGGCGCCGGGAACATCCGGTTCGCCTTTTGCGAACGGAGAAATATCCGGGGCGTTTGTATGCTTTAAAAAGAACAAACAGTTTACAACCGGAACAAATTTCAAATTTACCGATACACTTTTTTGAAAAATACGTTACAATCAATCTATTCAACGTGCAGTTTAATTATATAACATAGTTATAATTTAACCATACTACACGCTATTTATATGAAACAAGGAAATTGGAAAATGAACAAAGTCAATGACATTGTTTTGTACGGCACAGAAGGAGTTTGCACGATTACAGAAATTACGGAAAAGAAAATCGGTGCCAAGAGGCTGGAATACTATGCGCTGCAGCCCATTTTGGATAAGAACGCCACGATTTTCCTCCCTGTGCACAACGTGGAAACCTCCGGGAAACTGCGCCCGCTTCTTTCCGAAGAGGAAATATACGCGCTGATCCAAACAATACCGGATGAATGCACCATTTGGATCGATGACGAGCCCTGCCGAAAAGAACGATACAAGGAGATTCTAGCCGAAGGAGACAGAACGATGCTGATCAGGTTAATAAAGACGCTCCAACTGCGCAGTCAGGAGCTCCGGGTAAAAGGGAAGAAACTTTATACGGCAGATGAACGATTGATGAAAGATGCAGAAAAAATACTTTGCGATGAGTTTACCTATGTTCTCAGCCTCAAACGTGAACAGGTCATCGCGTTAATCCATCAACAGATCGAAATTGGTCAAAGAAAGGAAAAGCCCTCAATGGTATTTAATCCTGGCGATTACGTAATTTGTGCAGGCGGCGGCGTGTGGCATGTCACAGATATTGAAGGGGATGAAATCCGTCTGATCGAACATGGGAACGGCGCTGAAAAGCGTGTATCCGCAGGTACCCGGGAGATCATACGCAAAATTGTGTCAAAGAAAGAAATCCTTGAAGCGATTGACCGCATCGGTTTTATCCCCGCCATACAGGCTCCGAACAATAAAGTCCGCAGAGAGTTTTACGACGAAGCGATGGCAAAATACGATGAAATAGAATGGATCAAGGTCATCAAGTCGGTCTACTTACGGAAGCAGGCCGGACATCTGATGCCGTCGGAAGCCACGTATGGCGAAAAAGCGGAGGGTTTTCTGCACGGTGAAATATCGGTATTGCTGGGAATCCCCATCAACGAGGTGGAGAGTTATATCGATTCCGCCGTTTCGGATTCATGGTAATTTAGGCAATATGCGCTCTTCATACAGCGATATTGCCGGAAGGAGGTGAGATCAAATGAAACGTGTCATCAGCGCATGCCAGGAACAGACGCATCAGTTTGAAACAGAGAAGGATTATCAGGATTATATCGTCAGTCTTGACCGGAAGCGTGTCAAGTACAAAATCGTTGATAAGCAAACCCAATCTGACAATACCGTTCTCGTAAAAATGATCAAAAGCTACAGCAATTATCCCGTCGCCGATTATCTGAAATAACTGCGCGGGAAACGAACAAGAAAGGGAGAAAATTCTCGTGAGACGCAAGATTTTATCCATCTGCCTGAATCAGACGCTGCATTTTCAGCTGAAGCCCGGCGTTCCGCATGACGTAGCCGTCAGAGAGGTCCAGGCAGAATATGAAGGCTATCAGATGTTGTTAAAACGCAATCGGACGAAGTATAAAATCATCGATGAAAAAATCCAGGACGACGGCTCGATTATCGTCAAAGTGAAAAAACAATTGAATAACTATGACGTAGGCGATTACCTGAATTAGCTTTCGCGTTCCGATATCAGAAAACATCGGGAGCGGTATGCGCGATATGAAAAAATCGTACATACCGCTCCGTCTTTAACAGGCCAAGGTAACAACAAACTTTTCATTTATCCAAAAAGAATCCCCATTTTTTGAATCGCCGGGATCAAAGGGCATTTTGATTTTTATGCCAATTTGGTTTACGATAGAAGCAGGAAGACAATTGCCGGGAAAGGCAAAGGCAACCGATGGCGGGCGCGAGATACTACATGAAAAATCAGAATCGGCACCCGTCATTCCAATAAGTCGAAATATGAAAAAGGATCTCTGCGGTTCTGCAGTTTTTTCCCGAAAGCGGTCCGCTTATTTTGAATTCCCCGTCATCCGATCATGAGGTGAATTTTTGGCCAACTCAATATCAGAGAAATTAAAAGGCGGTGATTTGCGGTCGATCGGCAAGGCGAACCAGGTTACGGAAGCGGTTCGGACCCAGGCTGAATTTGACGAACTTTTTTATGCTTTGCACTCGGACGAGCGCATCGTGACCATGCGAGCGGCGGACGCAATTGAAAAGATCACACAAAGCCGCCCTGAATTTCTTACCGGTCATAAAAAAGAGCTCCTTAATTTTCTCGGTTCTGAGATGAATATTGAGTTGAAATGGCATCTGGCACTGCTGATGCCGCGCCTTTCCTGGGAAAAAACCGAATTGGCCGTTGTCTGGAGCGCGTTGAAAACGTGGGCCGCCGACAAAACAGAAAGTAAAATTGTCAGGGCCAATTCCATTCAGGCTTTATGTGAATTATCCGAACGAAATGTTGAGCATCGGCAGGAATTCGAAACCATTCTGCATAAAATCGGGGAAGAAAACGTCCCTTCTCTCAACGCGAGGATTCGCCAGTTCAGAAAAAAAGCAGGCACATAAAACCATCATACGACAGTAATTCGAATTTTTATGCTTGAAAGCGGTCCGTTTACTTCGAATTGCCGACGTATAATGAAAACCAAAGGCATTAAAAAAGCGTGGTATGAACATGGAGCACATTCAACTAAGGCCGGAAGAACCGGCGGATTATCGAAACGTGGAAGTGTTAACCAGAGAGGCTTTCTGGAACCGCCATCTTCCGGGCTGCAACGAACATTATCTGCTTCACATCATGCGGGATACCGGTTCTTTTATCCATGAATTGGACACCATTGCGGAAACCGGCGGAAAAATCGTCGGCAACATCATCTGCACAAGAGGGAACGTCAAAGGCGATGACGGCAACAATTACGAAGTGCTCTGCCTGGGGCCGATCGCCGTCCTGCCGGATTTCCAGGGGCAGGGAATCGGCAGCCGGCTCATCGAACACACAAAAAAGCGCGCGAAAGAAATGGGATACCGGGCCATTTTTCTCTATGGCGACCCCGGCTATTACAGTAAATTTGGGTTTGTCGCCGCCGAGCAATACGAAATCGGAACGCCCGACAACATGTACGCGGACCCGCTTCAGGCGCTGGAATTATATGACGGAGCATTGGCCGGCGGCAAAGGCCGTTTTTTTGAGGATCCGGTATTTGAGATCGATGAAACAGCCACCGCCGAATTTGACAGGCTTTTCCCGCCGAAGGAAAAACACGACGATCTGCCAAGCCAGGATCGGTTTCACGCGTTAGTCGGAATGCGGCGCGCAAGATAACCGCGCGGCCGGTTCCATTTGGTTGCCGCAACAACGGCGGATCCCATTTTGCCATTTCGAATTGCTGATTCCAGGCGGAAATCTGGCCGGGATTTCGGAACTTACGGCATTCCGGATCATTTTTACCCGAACAATGACAGCTGGGAGCACTTACAGGAAATAGCCGGGCGGTCCAGGATGATGTCGTCCGCGCCGATTTCACCGCAAAGAAGCGGTGACTCCGGGTCATGCCGGGCATGCGCGGATTGCGCTCCGTTCGCAGCGTGGGTGGCATAACAATACCGGCAGCCGCTGCGGCAGGTATCATACATTCCGATATCCACGCTCGCCGCACATCCGCACGCCGGCCGCTGGTTTTTGTCTTTGTCCACGCGCAGATGGCTGCCGGTCAGCTTCTCCAACAATCCGGTGTCAACACAACGGGCAGGCGTAATGCCAAACCGGCGCAGATCGGCCTCTTCCGCGCAGGCAGACAGCATCAGCCCATACCGCTTCGCAATCGCCGAAAATTCGCTGCCAAGCAGGCGCTGCTCCGCCGCCGAAACGGGCAGGAAGTTCAATTCCCGCATCTGCTTTGCCGTTTTGCGATAGATGTCGATGAAACTGATTGTGCATCTTTGAGTATAGTCGTGGAGCTGACCGGCCAGTTCCGCAAAACGATCGATATGCCAGGCAACAAAATAGTCTTGACTGACGGCGATCGGGTCATAACGCCAGACCATACGGTCCGGGCCGATTTCGTCCGCGAGCCGCCGGAACGCCGGCAGGATCGTCCCGGTTTTCGCAGGGATGCCGGGCTCGATATCCAGCCCATAGGCTGTGACCGTAAACTGAAAATAGAACGGATAATCCTGTAACGCGGAGAGTTTCCCCAGCATCGGCAGCGGATTTTTGGTCCAAAACACAATTCCGTCCACCACTTCCGGTGAAAGACAAACCCGGCTGACCTGATGCCGGTTCATGGGATTGCGCACCAGCACATACCCGGCTTTGATCCGGTTCAGAAACCAATCCGAATACCAGGCCGGGATGTCCGTCCGCCGGCTTGCGCTGATAATCATACAGGATCTCCTTGTGCGGTCACCATATGGAGATCATATCACATACCATCAGAACAAACGGTCCCCCGAGCCACGGACATTCGAAAACAGGTTTTCTTTCCGAATCGAAGCGGAAAAAATTACAGGATCATAACGCATTCTTTTCCGCAATTCGAAGCGCTGAACTATTGTCAAACAAGTTGACAATTCAAACGCTCATCGGATATCATTTATTTACAAAATAACAGACGATTCAAAAAATCTCATAGACACTTCTAAGGAGTAAGTATGAAAAGAATCATTATTTGTTTGTTTCTGCTCGCAGTACTCGTAACCGCTGTTCCCGTCGCTGCGGCCGGTGACACGCTCGTCGTCGCCATGGCTGCCGATATGACCGGGCTGGATCCGCACCTACAGACTGCGTTCACTTCGCACAAGGTCCTGGAGATGATCCACGGCAAACTGGTCGAAGTTGACGAAGAGATGAATGTACAGCCGAGCATGGCCGAATCCTGGGATTGGTCCGAAGACGGCATGGAA
>CALAEB010000110.1 GCA_937890875.1 uncultured Anaerolineaceae bacterium
TGCCGGCGGGAATCGTTGTCAGGAGATTTTCCGGGACAAATTCTTTATCCACAAAAACAAATACTTCCGTCGAATAAAATCTTTCCATAACCAGGTTATGCCGCCGTAATAGGGTCCCCGCGTTATTGAAATAGAAAAGCGGAAGCTGATTTTCAACCAGACGATCATGCAGCGTTCGCAGCATCATCTCGTACACATCGATCTCATAATCATAGAAATTGACACCGGCATTGATACAGTACAGATATCTTTGTTCGTTGTATTCCAGCATGATCGTGCCATCCGGGGGAGCGCTGTGATACCGCGCGATGTTTCCGAGTGTCCGTTGGACCGCGTGCCGCTGGAGCGTCAGCTGCCGGATTTCTGCATCAATCTGTTGTTGTTTTTGTTGGAGCACGCCTGCAATATATGCCAGATTCCTGGCATCCAGCTGGTGTTTGATTTCGCTCAGTTTCATCCCCAGGGATTTCATATAACGGATCACATCCAAAATTGCGCTCTGCCGGATATCGTAATACCGGTATTGGTTGTCCTCGCCGCGGCTTCTTGGAGATAGCAGTCCGATTTTGTCATACAGCCGCAGCGTCTGCTCCGAAATCCGGTTCAGCCTGGCCATTTCGCCGATAGATAGTTTTTTCCGCATAAAACTCCTTTTTCTGCCACTTTTAAAACATTATACTATAGAAGAACTTATTGCGGATAAAAGGGAAGGCTTGCAGTTGTTTTGTTTCTGCGCTTTGCGTAGAAACAAAACAACTGTGGAGAATTTATCATCAAAATTTGAATCCCCGGCAGTGTCTCGAATTGCTGAATTCCCGGTTGACGATCACCGGTCTCTTCTGTATAATTCAACTAATCGAAACAGAAAATCTGGCGGAACGAGTAACCTGCAGGGTCCCTTACAGAGAAGGGCGGGCGGTGAGACCCCCTGGGAAAGCCATGCAGACGAAGTCCTCCGCCAAACGATGGCCGAAGAACCCCATGCATCAAGGAAAGTAGACCGGCCCGGAGAAGCCCCGTTATTGTGCCGATCATAAACTGAGTGTATACCGATCTGAAGACCAGTATAAATTGAGGTGGTACCGCGGAAGCAGCAGCTTTCGTCCTCTGGGACGGAAGCTTTTTTATTGCCCGGCGCCGGGCGCCGTCCGCAAAAATAACAGAACCTGGAGAGAGAATGAGCCATAAAGAACTGCCAAAGACATACGATTTTGCAGCGACCGAAGAATCCCTTTATCAGTGGTGGTGGGAACGGGGATATTTTAAACCGTCCAACGATCCGGCCAACCCGGATTTCGACCCTGACCATACCCCGTACGTCATCTCGATCCCTCCTCCAAATGTCACCGGTGAGCTTCATCTCGGTCATGCCATGTTTGTCTCCATGGAGGACCTGATGATCCGTTATCACCGCATGAAAGGCATTCCGACGCTCTGGGTCCCCGGGACCGACCATGCCGGCATCGCCACTCAGATGGTGGTTGAACGCTCGCTGAATGCCGAAGGAATCCGGCGGGAGTCGTTAGGCCGCGAGAAATTCGTTGAAAAAGTCTGGGAATGGAAAAAACTGTACCACGACCGCATCAGCAAGCAGATCCGCCGTCTCGGCGCATCCTGCGACTGGGACCGGGAGCGTTTTACAATGGATGAAGGGCTTTCCAGGGCAGTCCGCGAAGTGTTCGTCAAATTATACGAGGACGGACTCATGTACCGCGGGCCACGGATCGTAAACTGGTCGCCCAAGCTGCAAACCGCTGTTTCGGACCTGGAAGTGGAGTATTCTGAAGAGCCCGGTTTTCTGTATTACTTTAAATATATGCTGGCGGACGGCAGCGGAGAATATTTGCCCGTTGCAACCACGCGCCCGGAGACCATTCTGGGCGACACGGCCGTCGCTGTCCACCCGGAAGACGAGCGTTTCACCCGTTTCATCGGGAAAGAGGTGGTTGTGCCGATCACGGGCAGGGTGATTCCGGTGATCACCGATGAATATGTGGACCGCGAATTCGGCACCGGCGCAGTTAAAATCACCCCGGCGCATGATCCGAACGACTATAAAATCGGGCTGAATCATAACCTGCCGATGATCAACATCATGACCCAAACCGCGACCATCAACGAGGAGGGTGCGCCGTATACCGGACTGGACCGTTTCGAATGCCGCAAGAAGCTCTGGGCGGACATGAAAGAAGCCGGTCTGGTCATCAAAGAAGAACCGCATAAACTGAATATCCCGCGCTCACAGCGCAGCGGTGAGATCATTGAACCGATGATTTCAACCCAGTGGTTTGCCCGCATGCAGCCGCTGGCTGATCTGGCGCTGGAGGCTGTGCGTGACGGGCGGATCAAGATCATCCCGGAACATTTTACGAAGATTTACTATAACTGGCTGGAAAATATCCAGGACTGGTGTGTCAGCCGCCAGTTGTGGTGGGGGCACCGCATCCCGGTCTGGTATTGTGCGGAATGCGGCGAGATGACTGTCTCCCGCACGGATATCGACACTTGTCCAAAATGCGGCAGCAAAGCCATCGAACAGGATCCGGATGTTCTGGATACCTGGTTCTCCTCCTGGCTGTGGCCGTTCTCCACGCTGGGATGGCCGGAGAAAACGCCGGATTATGAATATTTCTATCCGACGACCATGATGGAGACCGGATATGACATTCTGTTCTTCTGGGTCGCGCGCATGATCATGGGCGGCATGTATTTCACCGGAAAGATCCCCTTCAGCCAGGTTTACCTGCACGGACTGGTGCGGGATGAACACGGGAAGAAGATGAGCAAGACCAAGGGAAACGTGGTCGATCCACTGACTGTGATGGATGAGTTGGGAACCGACGCGCTGCGCTTCCCGCTGCTGGTCGGTTCCACCGCCGGCAACGACACGAATCTAAGCGTTAAAAAAGTGGAAGCCAACCGGAATTTCGCCAACAAACTTTGGAACGCCGCCCGTTTTGTGATCAGTTCACTGGAAAAGGCGCCGGAGGTCCCGCTCTCGGATGAACTTCAGCCGACCCTGGCGGATACCTGGATCTGGGCCCGGCTGCAGGCGCTGATTGCCAACGTAGAACGGCTTTTCGGCAGCCACCAATACGGGGAAGCCGGCCGCCAGATTTATGACTATTTCTGGAGTGAGTATGCTGACTGGTATCTGGAAATTGCCAAAATCCAGCTTGCCAGCGGCGGGGATACCGCATTTCATACTGCCAAAATGCTGGTCCGGGTACTGGACACATGTCTGCGGCTGCTGCACCCATTCACGCCGTTTGTGACTGAAGCCATCTGGGGACATCTGAAAGAGGCCGCCAGTGACCAGTCCGACCAATTCGCGCCTGAAGGAGGCTGGGAAGAAGCGCTGATCATCGCCCGCTGGCCGGTCGCCGAAGAAAAACAGGATGCAGACGACCCGGCCATTGCCGACATGCTGCAGCTTCAGGATGTGATCCGCGCGATCCGCAATATCCGCACCGAGAAGAATGTCAAACCTGGGAAACGGATCCCGGCTATCCTTGCCGCCTCGGAAAAAGCTGCGCTGTTCAGAGAGCAGCGCGAGATTCTGTCTGTGCTGGCATATTTGGACCCGGAAACGCTGCAGATTACCGAACAGACCTTCGAAAAACCGGAAGATACTATTTCGACCGCCGTTTCAGGAATCGGCATTTTCCTCAAAATTGAGGAGACGGTAGATAAAGCAGCGGAGTCGGAGCGGCTGAAGAAAGAACTTGCTGAAGTGAAAAGCCAGATCATCCGGCTGGAGAAGCTGTTGAATTCCGCCTTTGCGGAAAAAGCGCCGGCGGCAGTCGTCACGGGCGAACGGGAAAAACTTGAAAAATATCAGACTACGGCTGAAAATTTGCAGGCACAAATCGACAGTCTGTAATTATCCGCTTTTGAATCTCCCTATGAAAAGAGGGTGTCTCCGGTAAAGAAACCCTAGACACCCTCGAAATTTTTCCCGTTCAGGATTCGACTTCCGGGCATAGGTTTATGCCGCCAAAGTGTGACAGAAATTATTGATCGTCTGTCTTATCTGTTTCGGAATCCTGCTTGTCCGCTTCCTTATCCGCATCCTTGCGGCTTTCGTTAAGCCCTTCTTTAAATGCAGTGATGCTGCTTCCGAGTTCTTTTGAAATTTTCGCAATTCTGCCTGGTCCGAACAACAAAACCACAATGACCAAAACGATCACGATTTCAGCAATACCTGGTTTCCACATAAGCTTCCTTCCTCTGTCCGGCGTCGCAGCCGAACCTGTTTCTACTGCGAATTATACATTCTTTTCGTTGGCTTCGGAACCTCATCCACAAATCATGAATTCAAAATTTGGTTGCGGTACCAAAACTCGGGCTCCTCAGCCGGAGAAACTTTTGTTTATTTTTTCGTGCGAAGCGCAAAAAAATAAACAAAAATCTATTATGTCTACTTGTATCCTGTAAAGACGAGCGGAGCGAAGAAGAAAGAATTCATGAGGGTATCCTGAGTTTCAGGATACCCTCATCTTATGATCGAATGAACACCAGAAGCATTCGCTTACGGCAGAATGTTTCCGGCGGATAAATAGATTTCGTACCACTCTTCGCGTGTGAGCGAGACATCTGCAGCTTTCACACAATCCTTCAGCCGCGCTTCGTTCATCGTGCCGGTCACCACCTGCATTTTGGCCGGATGCCGAAGCAGCCATGCAACGGCAATAGTTGTATTGCTTACAGTGTGTTTCTCTGCGAGCTCATCAATTTTCGCATTGAGCACCGGAAACTGATCATTACCCAGAAATACGCCGTTGAAAAAACCGTATTGGAAGGGCGACCAGGTCTGGATCGTAATATCATTGAGACGGCAGAAATCAAGCACACTGCCGTCGCGATTCACTGCCTTGTCATCCAGCATATTGACATGTAAACCCTGTGAGATCATATTGGCATTGGTAATGCTCAGCTGCAATTGATTGGCCACGATCGGCTGTTTCACGAATTTCTTCAGCAGCTGGATCTGCATGGGGTTATGGTTGGAAACGCCGAAATGGCGCACCTTTCCGCTGTTTTCCAGCATATCGAACGCCTCCGCCACCGCTTCCGGCTCCACCAGCGCATCCGGGCGGTGCAGCAGCAGTACATCCACATAATCAGTTTTCAGGCGTTTTAGAATGCCGTCAACAGATTCCAAAATATGCTCCTTAGAGAAATCGTGCCCGATGCCCCTGCGGATGCCGCATTTGGACTGCAAAATCACTTTTTCACGAACCGCGGCGTTCATACCGATGGCATCAGCGAAAATCTCTTCGCAAAGCCCATCCCCGTAAACATCAGCATGATCAAAGAAATTCGCGCCCGCTTCAACAGCGGTTTTTACAAAATGTTCCGCCTTCGGCTTATCCAATCGGTCGATCCGCATACAGCCGACCGCAATGACAGGAACCTGTAAATCCGATTTACCCAGTTGTATTTTTCTCATTGTGATAGATCCTCCCTGATAAATTTGTATAAAATTGATTTCCGCTCAAAAGAATTCTGACCCGAATAAAAATTGTGGAATTCATCCTCTTTGTCTCCAACATTTTTAATCATAAAGGTATCAGAATTATAGTAGCACTTAGAGTCATCTCTAAGTCAATACAAACTGTCCTGCAGAAATTCAGGATTTGGTTCAAGGGTCAACTTCTTTGTTCGGGCTTTCGCTAAATCTGCCGGCGGCTTTATTAAAAATAGCTCCAGTATTGACCTGTTTATTCGCAAAAACTTTCCAGCTGTCAAATTTTCAGCAATTCGGACTATATGAAAAAGCCAGCTTACAGCTAAGCGGCCGATCACTCATTATCCTGGACGCTCCAGCTGCCCTTATCTGCCGAATCTGAATTCACGTTAACATCAGTGAAATCGAAATCCGTTCTTTTCACAACAAACCGCTATTTTTCAAAAGACATCTTTCATCGAGGCGCTTGTACTCATTATCCATAATCCGCGTGTCCCCTCATATAAAGATGCTATAATCGACACATTATTCTCGTAGAATGCCAGAGACTGTTCCTGCCTGGAGAGCGTATGCGAAAATTCCTCATTAAACGCATCTTCATGATGTTGTTTACTTTGCTTCTGATCACTTTATTCACTTTTATCCTCATGCATTCCGTCCCCGGCGGTCCTTTTACCAGTGAACGGCAGGTCACCAAAGCCGTTCAGGCCGCCCTGGATGAAAAATATCACCTTAACGATCCGCTCTGGAAACAATTTCTGGATTATCTTCGCAATCTGCTGCGCTTCGATCTCGGTCCAAGCTATAAATACGCCGGAAAATCAGTCAACGATTTTATTGCCAACGGATTTCCATACTCCGCTCGGGTCGGACTGATCACATTAATCTTCGTTTTGCTCACCTCGATTCCGATGGGGATCTTCGCCGCGCTGAAAAACGGCAAATGGCAGGACATGCTGCTGATGTCCATCGCAACGCTGGGAGTGACCATCCCCAGCTTCGTCATCGCGTCCGGACTGATGTATGTCTTCGCTTACCGGCTGAATTGGGTGCCCACATTCGGCGTCGATTCATGGAAAGGTTATATCCTGCCGATGATCGCGCTGGGGGGCTATTCACTCAGCTTCATCGCGCGGTTAATGCGCTCCAGCCTGCTGGAAGTGATGGGGCAG
The DNA here is from genome assembly GCA_937890875.1 of uncultured Anaerolineaceae bacterium. Taxonomy (GTDB): domain Bacteria; phylum Chloroflexota; class Anaerolineae; order Anaerolineales; family Anaerolineaceae; genus Flexilinea. The sequence goes on from CALAEB010000110.1 coordinate 6,643, forward strand.
GATTATATCCGCACCGCCCGAGCCAAAGGCATCAGCGAAACCCGGATCATTTTGAAACATGCGCTGCGCAACGCGCTGATTCCGGTCATCACCATTCTTGGTCCGACCATCGCCAATCTGCTCACCGGCAGTTTTGTCATCGAGAAAATTTTCGCCATTCCAGGGATGGGATCTTACTTTGTCGATAGCGTCACCCAGCGTGATTACACCACCATCATGGGTATCACTGTTTTCTACGCTGCGCTTCTGCTCAGCATGATTTTTCTGGTGGATATCTTTTATTGCTTAATCGATCCCCGCATCAAATATGAATAGAGTGTGAAAATTGGAAAGAAATGAACAATTAATCAACCCATGGGACAAACTTCCGTCCTCCAACGAGGAACGGGAAAAAATCTGGGCCAAAAACAGATCGTTTACAGGAGATGTCTGGTTCCGGTTCAGCCATAAGCCGACAGCGCTTGCCGGTCTGATCATGATCGTCTTCATGCTTCTTTTCGCGTTTGTCGGACCCTATTTTACTCCCTATGATTATTCAGAACAGGTGCTCGAGTTGGCCAATATCGGGCCGATCCTTTCCGTCAGCGAAGCGCCGACCGAAGGAAATTACCTTTATATCACCCATAACATGAAAGTGATTGAGGTGGACAGCAGCGGCAAACTCATCCGGCAGTTGAAACGCCGGCAAGACGACGCGGAAAATTCAGTCACCTATTTTAAATATGACGATGACGGCGGCATGGTCCGCCTGGATTATTCGGAAAAGCCGACCGCGATCCTGGACGCGGATGGGAACCGGCTGTCGGCGGACAAACGGTTGTGGAACCGCAGTTATCTTCTTGGAACCGACAACCTTGGCCGGGATATTCTGACCCGGCTGATGTTCGGCACCCGGATCTCCCTGCTGGTCGCGCTGGTCGCCGCTGCGGTAAACATGCTGATCGGAATTCTATACGGCAGTATCTCCGGATACATCGGAGGCAACACGGATTCCGTCATGATGCGGATTGTCGATATCATCAACACCATTCCGCTGACGCTTTACGTCATCCTGATCCAGGTCTTCCTCGGCAGCGGGCTGCAAAGCATCATCATCGCGCTTTCCAGCGTTTACTGGGTTGATATGGCGCGGGTAGTCCGCGGTCAGGTATTGAGTTCAAAACAGCAGGAATTTGTCATGGCCGCCCGTACAATCGGCAGCAGTTCCAATTTTATCCTGCTGCGGCATCTGGTTCCCAATGCAATGGGGCCGATTTTGGTCACGGTAACGATGCTGATTCCAAGCGCGATTTTCATGGAAGCATTTATGAGTTTTATCGGCATCGGGATTTCGCCGCCGATGGCCAGCCTCGGAACCATGTGCAACGACGCCACCCAGGCATTGCGCACCTCGCCGTACCAGTTGCTGATGCCGGCGATTGTTATCTGCCTGATCATGTTTGCCTTTAACTTCGTCGGCGACGGGCTGCGCGACGCGCTGGATCCGAAACTGAGAAAATAATCGTGCAACCACAGAAGAAAGACAAAGGATCATCCGAATTAATGGATAACATCTTGGAAATAAAAAATCTGAATGTCGCTTTCGATGCTTCCACCGGGCAAATACAGGCTGTTCGCGGCGTCAGCTTTAACGTCGGCCGCGGCGAATGCCTTGGCATCGTCGGGGAATCGGGAAGTGGTAAAAGCGTGACGTCCTTATCGATTCTGAAACTGCTTGCCGATTCCGGACGCATCACTGACGGCGAGATTCTCTTTGATGGCGAAAATCTGGTAAAGGCCGGCTGGAAACGGATCCGGGACATCCGCGGCGGGAAGATTTCAATGATCTTTCAGGACCCGATGACCAGCCTGAATCCGCTGATCCCGATGGGGGAACAGGTGGAGGAAATGCTCTGGAGCCACAACCGGGACTTACCAAAAAGTGAAATAAAACGACGCGGGCTGGAGCTGTTCAGACTGGTGCGCATTCCCGAGCCGGAAAAACGTTATGTTAGCTTTCCGCATGAATTCTCCGGTGGGATGCGGCAGCGGGTGATGATCGCCATGGCGCTGGCCTGTCATCCGGATCTGTTGATCGCGGACGAACCGACCACCGCTTTGGACGTAACCATTCAGGACCAGATTCTGAAACTGTTGCGCAGTCTGCAGGATGAATTCGGAATGAGCATCATGTTCATCACCCATGATCTGGGCGTTGTGGCAGAAATCTGCACTCGTGTGATCGTTATGTACGGCGGTCTGATTATGGAAGAAGCGCCGATCGACGAAATTTTCGATGATCCGAAGCATCCGTATACCGTCGGTCTGCTCTCCAGCATCCCCAACATTGGTGAAGAGAAGGCCCGTCGGCTGAACCCAATCCCGGGTTCTCCCCCGGATATGTCCAATCCGCCGGCCGGATGCCCCTTTGCGCCGCGCTGTCCGCATGCGCGTGTCCTGTGCGCGGAGTCATTGCCGCCTTATACGATGACCGGTCCGGAACATCGCAGTCTGTGCTGGTTGCTGAGCCCGGAGGCGCCTGCCGAAGAGAATCCTTTTGCGGAAAAGGAGCGGACAAATGGGAAATAACACAATTCTTGAAATAAAGGATCTGACAAAGTATTTCCCGGTCCGTGGCAGCCGGAATAAAGTTGTTCACGCAGTGGACAAGGTATCTTTTTCCATCCGACAGGGCGAAACGCTCGGGCTTGTCGGTGAATCCGGCTGCGGAAAGAGCAGCTGCGCAAGGGTTATTATCCGGATTTATGACCCGACTTCCGGAAAAATCATCATCGGGGACAGAGATATCACAT
>CALAEB010000111.1 GCA_937890875.1 uncultured Anaerolineaceae bacterium
AATTCCGTAATTATTTGAAAACATGATCCGCCAGATCAGCGCAACAGTAACCGGCGGCAGGATCACCGGCAGAAGAAACAGCGTGCGCAGAACTTTCTGCCCACTGTTCAGGATGTTGACCAACAGCGCTACCAGCAGGCCGAGAAATGTTTCGATGACGACCGCCAGCACCATGAATTTCAGCGTGTTGCCAAGCGCCTGCTGAAAATAGGGGTCGCCGAGAATTTTGATGTAATTTTCGACCCCGATATTTTTGATAGCCTTCGGCTTCAGCATGTTGAAATTCGTGAAACTGTAGAAAACGGTAAATCCAAGCGGAAAGGCAGTCAAAAAGGCCAGAACTAAAACCGTCGGCAGGGACATCAGGTAGGAGAAGGCTTTATTTTGTTTCAAAAACACCTCAAAATATGAATTTGGATTTTACTTCGATATTTGATAGGGCGTGTTGAAGGTTGAATCTGGAAACGGCTCCTGTGGTTCCGGATTTCTCGTTTTGTACCGAAATCCGGAACCACAGGTTTATTTGTTAAAAACGATTTTTAATCGAAACCAGTACGGACTGGGATTACTCCGCCATGACTGCTTCGATTGCGGCGGTTGCATCAATCAATGATTGTTCCACTGTTTTGACGCCGGAAATTGCGCTGGAAAGCTCGGTACCCAACGCGGTTTCGACATTGGACCAGAGCGGTGTGCGCGGACGGACGACGGAATTGTTAGTTCCTTCCATCAGGGTCGGGAAATACGCATATTTGGCGACCAGTTCGGCGTCGGTCAGGACACTGGCGCGGGTCGGAACACCGCCGACTTCGGCGCCGATCTTCTGGCTTTCAGCGGACGTGACGAACTTGAGGAATTCCAGCGCCAGTTCTTTGTTCGCTGAATTCGCGGTAACGGCCATCATCCAGTTCCCAATCATACCGGAGCCATGGACTTCGGCGTCCGGGCTGCTTTTTCCCGGAATGGGCGCATAGGCGGCTGTGGCGGTCTCACCGGAGATATACCAGGAAGGCCATCCAAGGGACATAGCGGCTTTGCCGTCAGAAACGGCTGCGACGATATCATTCTTTTCGTAATTCACGCCGTTGTTGAGCAGGTCGATATAGAGTTCCAGCGCAGCTTTGGCTTCTTCCGAATTGATGGTGACATTCCATTCAGCATCAAAGACATTTCCACCGAAAGCCCACAGGATCGGGAGAAAATCGCTGACAATCGGGTTTCCTTGCTGGCCGCGGATTACATAACCGATGGTTCCATCCGCTTTCATCTCCTGCGCGATTGCGCGGACGGTTTCCCAGTCGGTGGGAACTTCCAGCGATTTTGCGTCGAAGAGCGCTTTGTTGTAGAAGAAGAGCATCACGTTTCCGGAGAAAGGAAGCGCATAAACATCGCCTTCTCCATACGGATCTTTGCCGATTGCGCGGGAAGCAGCAAGAAAATCTTCATCTTCAACATAGCCCAATTCAGTCAGGTTCGCCATAATTCCGCTTTCGGCGAATTCCGGCATCCAGGGATCGTCGATCATGATCAGGTCCAGTTCACCGGCTGCATTCAATGAATCAAGGCCGATTTTCTGTTTCAGATCTGCGCTTTCCAGGCCGAGGATTTCAATGGTCACATTGTTGGCGGCTTCAAATTCGGCTTTCACCGCGTTCATCGCATCAACATGGGAACCACCGCGGGCCGCGATAGTTAATGTGGTCTGTTCCTGCGCGTAAGCAGGCGACAAAACAAGCACAAACAGGAGCAATAACGACAAGAGTACTGACTTTTTCATTTTCGTTCCTTTCAAATGAATTAAATGAACTGACTTCCGTAAAAAGCTATGGATCCGAACGCCTTTTACATTCGAGAATAGCTTTTTTTCGCCTTGGCGATAAGCGGCAGCGCCTATTCTTTCACCGCGCCGCTCGACAAACCTTTGATCAGATAATTCTGCGCAAAGATGACAAACAACAAAATCGGGATCAATGAGATTACGCCTCCGGCCGTGATTAGCCCATACTCCGTTAATTCCTGTTCGGAATTCAGCGTCGCCAGAATTAACGGGATGGTGTAGTTTTGCGGGCTTTGCACAAAAATTACGCCGTACAGGTATTCGTTCCAGGAGGTCATGAATGACAGGATCGCGACGGAAGCGATTCCGGGCGAGACCAACGGCAGGATAATATGCCAAAGCAGCTGCCATTCGGAAGCGCCATCGATCCGGGCACTGTCTTCCGCTTCTTCGGGCAGCGTCCTGAAAAATGTGATCATAAACCAGACGATGAATGCAATGTTGATCATGACATGCGCGGAAATAATCGGTATTTTGGTGCGAATCAGCTGCAGCCGGGTCATGATGAAGTACAGCGGAACTGCGAAAGCAATCGGCGGCAGGATTCTGACCAGCAGGATCCAGAATAAGGAGGCGTCCGATCCGGGAATTTTCAGCCGTTTTCGGGATTGGATGTAAGCAGTGGCCAACCCGAACGCAAGCGCAAAAGCCAGAGAGATCAAAGTAATCTGAATGCTGTTGAGCAGCGCTCTGCCGAATTCTTTTTCTTCAAACAGTTTTCGAAAATGTTCCAATGAGAACGATTTTGGTAAAATCGGCAGTTCGGATTGGATCTCCGCGCTGTTGCGGATTGAGAGCGAAATCATCCAGTAAATCGGGAACAATGTCCAGATCAGGAGGATCCCAATGAGCAGAATTTTAAGCCATTTCGTTTTTTTGTTCATAGCGAAAGCTTTTTCTTGTCTGAATACGGAATTATCATACCGGTATT
>CALAEB010000112.1 GCA_937890875.1 uncultured Anaerolineaceae bacterium
GTTTCATCGACAAATTCAAAAAGTTATTTGGGTAGGCGGGAGGTCATTATGGGCTTTTGGAATAGGAATAATGATTCCGGCAGTTCGAATACCGCGAAAGAACGCTTAAAATTTGTGTTGGTGCATGACAGGACCGATATTTCATTGAAGACAATGGATCAGATGAAAAACGAAATCATCGAGGTGATCGGACGTTATTTTGATATCGACCCGATTGATCTCGTAATCGATATCCACCATGAAGGACGCGGACAGAAACTCGTTGCGGATATCCCGATCAAAAATACCAAACGGAAGTAAGCAATGAGACGGGAGTTCTGGCGGAATTTTGATTTCTGGCTGTTCGGGGACGTCGTGATTTTGTGCGTTTTCGGAATTGTCATGATCCGCTCCGCGCTGGCGGGAAACCTGGAGGTTTCCCTGGACAGTCAGATTCAATATGTGATCATCGGTCTTTTCCTGATCCTTGGGCTGACGCTTTTTGATTACCATTACCTTGAGCCGCTCGCAAGGCCGGCTTATTGGGCGGTGATCATGGTTCTTCTGATCCTGGGTTTGGTGGGCCAGGCGACTTTCGGCTCTGCCCGCTGGCTGCAGATCGGTCCGATCAGCCTGCAGCCTTCGGAGTTCGCGAAAATCGTACTGATCATTAATCTGGCTAAATACTTTTCGGATCACAGCCATGAACGGAAAGGGCTGCGCTGGATTGCCATGAGCTTCCTGCTCACCTTCGGCGTGGTTTTGTTCATTTTGCTGCAGCCGAACATGAGCACGTCAATTGTGATGATCGTGTTATGGTTTGCCATGCTGTGGGTGAGCGAGATCCCGATGAAATTGCTGTCAATTCTGGGGATCATCGGTTTGGTGGCCGCGATCGGAATTGTCGCCTGGTTGTTAATTTCTCCGGAAACGATTCCTTTTATTCAGGAGTATCAGCTGAACCGGGTGCGGAATTTTATCGCGCCGGATACAGAGGCGCGGTACGGGGATAATTATAACGTTGAACAGGCCATTATCTCGCTTGGGTCAGGCCGCTGGACCGGACAGGGTTATGGAAATGGCACTCAGGTTCAGCTGCGCTTTTTGAAAGTCCGGCACACCGATTTTATTTTCTCCGCATTGGGTCAGGAATTCGGTTTTGTCGGAACAATGGTCGTGATGATCCTGCTGATGTTTTTGGTGCTGCGCTGTTTGCGCGCGGCGCGGAGAGCGACGGAGATGTTCGGTTCATTAATCTGTTTCGGCGTGGCGACGTTATTTTTCTTTCAGATGGCGGTTAATATCGGTGTGAATTTGCAGGTGCTGCCGGTAACCGGCCTGACGCTGCCTTTTATCAGTTACGGCGGATCTTCCACACTGGCGCTGGCGATCGCGATCGGATTGGTGGAGAGCGTTGCCGCAAGGCAGGAGAAGCACGATGAAATCACATAATTTTTTATGGTACAAAGCAGATTGACAAAAAGAACTTAACGAAAGAAAGGGCATTCATAATGACTGAAAATCAGCGACCGGTGCGGGTTCGATTTGCACCATCTCCCACAGGACGGCTTCACTTAGGCGGCGGACGTACCGCTTTATATAATTATCTGCTGGCTAAAAAAACAGGCGGAAGCTTTATTCTTCGGATAGAGGATACCGACCGGAAGCGATATGTGGCGTCTGCGGAACAGGAAATTCTGGATGGCCTTCATTGGCTGGGGATCGATTGGGATGAAGGCCCGGATAAAGGCGGCGCTTATGGGCCTTACCGGCAGTCGGAAAGAAAACAGCTTTATCTGGATGCCGCCGAACGGCTGATTGCGCAGGGTGACGCGTACTATTGCTTCTGTACTCCGGAGCGGCTGTCCGAGATGAAAGCGCAGCAGACTCAGCGGAAAGAGTTTCCGCATTATGACGGGCATTGCCGTGATATTCCGCTGGAAGAGGCGCGGAAACGGGTTGCGGCTGGCGAATCCCATGTGATCCGGTTTAAAACCCCGAAAGAAGGCGTAACCACGGTGAAAGATCACCTGCGCGGTGAAATAACGGTGGAAAACCGGACAATTGACGATTATATTATCGTTAAATCGGACGGGTGGGCTTTGTATCATTTAGCGGCGATGGTGGATGACCAAATGATGAAAATCACCCATGTCATCCGCGGCTCCGAATGGCTTCCGACGCTTCCGCTGCATCATCTGATCGTGAAGGCGCTGAAGTGGGAGGAACCGACCTGGATTCACCTTTCCGTCTTCCTGAAGCCGAGCGGCAAAGGAAAGATGTCCAAGCGTGAATCATCCGATTTGCTGAAAGACGGTTATTCCATCTTTCTGACGGATTTGAAAGACCTGGGCTATATTCCGGAAGCGGTGACCAACTGGATCGCTCTGATGGGATGGAGTTTTGATGATCATACCGATGTGTTCAGCATGGATGATCTGATCCGCGATTTCTCAATCGATCATTTGAATCCCTCCCCAGCCGCAATTAATTTCACAAAATTGGATCATTATAATGGCCTGCATATCCGAAGCCTGACGATTCCCGATCTCACGCGGCGGATGAAACCTTTCTTCGTCCAGAAAGGCCTACAGCCGGATGATGACACGCTGCTGAAAATTGCGCCGATCGTCCAGGAAAGGATCGCCGGTTTGGATGAAGCGCCCGAAATTGCGGGGTTTTTCTTCCGGGAGGATGTTTCTCCGGCGATTGAGGATCTCATTCAAAAAGGATTGGATGCGGCGCAATGCGCGGATATCGCGGCTCGCAGTTATGAAGTTTTGTCCGTGCTGCCTGAAATCAGCCCGCGGATCGGCGAACCGGAAATGCGGGAGTTGGTGGTTGAATTGGGCTTGAAACCGGCCCAGGTTTTTGGCATTCTCCGTTCTGCCGTCACCGGGCAGCGGGTGAGTCCGCCTTTGTTTGAGAGCATGGAAATTATCGGAAAAGAGAAAGTACTGCAGCGGATCAAGACCGCGGAGACG
>CALAEB010000113.1 GCA_937890875.1 uncultured Anaerolineaceae bacterium
GTGTACGGGAACTCTTCTTCGCTGGGGATGACGGGGAGCAACGCGCGTTCTGCGAGCGCGCCATGCCCGACTTCACGGCGGCTTTGACCGCCCAGCCGTTTTGTCTCGCCGGTGGAGAAAGGCGGGAAATTGTAGTGATGGATATAGCGCTTGTTTTCAACCGGTGAAAGCGAATCAATTTCCTGTGCGTCGCGCGGTGTGCCCAAGGTCGCGTTGGTGAGCACCTGAGTTTCACCGCGGGTGAACAGACCGGTGCCGTGTGCGCGGGGGAATACATTCACTTCGCACCAGATCGGGCGGATTTCGTTCAAATCCCGCCCGTCGGGACGCAGGTGCCGGTCCAGAATACGGCTGCGGACCACCTTCTTGTAGGCCGCTTCAAATGCCTCCGCGTATTCATTGGCTTTTTCTTCATCTTCACCCGCAAAAAATTCAACGGTATCCGCTTTGAGGTCCTTCAAGCCGTCAGCCAGCTCCGCTTTCGAATGCGGCGAATCCAGCAGATTTTCCATCGCCAGGTTCGATTTTTCATATACCGCGTCGATGACCGATTGCTCGACTGAGAAGAGCGGGACTTCACGTTTGGGTTTTCCGACTTCGGCAGCCATTTTCTTCTGGATTTCCACCAGCGGCTGGATCGCCTGATGCCCAAAGGCAAGCGCTTCGATCATGACCTCTTCGCTCACTTCACTGGCGCCGGCTTCAACCATCAGGATCGCGTCGCCGGTTCCGGCAATGCGGAGATCCAGATCGGACTCTTCCAACTGGGGGTAAGTCGGGTTGGCAATCAATTTTCCGTCGATCCGTCCGACCCGGACGGCACCGACCGGTCCGGCCCATGGAATATCGGAAATCATCAGCGAAGCGGAAGCGGCATTGATGGCCAGCACATCCAGCGGATTGTCAAAATCGGCCGAAAGGCTGTATAAGATGACCTGCACTTCATTCCGCATATCTTGAGAAAAGAGCGGGCGCAGCGGGCGGTCGATCAGACGGCTGGTCAGAATGATCTCACCGGCGGGTCTGCCTTCCCGGCGGAAAAAGGATCCCGGGATCCTTCCGCCGGCGTACATCCGTTCTTCATATTCGACGGTCAGCGGAAAGAAATCCTGCCCTTCTTTTGTTTCGGCGCTCATTGTGGCGGCCGAAAAAACGACGGATTCGCCCAATTGAATGGTCACGGCGCCGCCGGCCTGCGCGGCCAGCTTGCCGGTCTCAAAAGTGATGGTTTTACCACCTACCTCGGCGGTAAACCTTTTTACATCTGGTTTCATATTTATTTCCCATTTCTCTCATTTGGTCAGGGACTGAAAAAAGACAGGAAGTTGACTTAACAAACACAACATCCTGAATCTATCCTTTTGATAAACTCAAGGATGTTCTTCGAATTTCCGATCTTGTTTCAATGCCTAACCGAAATGAGGCTACAAAATTTAAGGGCCGCAAACGCGTACCCTGTTATTAAAAAGAGCAGATGAATCGATTTCCATCTACTCTTTATATCCTCATTGTTATTTGATGCGTAGCCCGAGTTTTTCGTTCAACGCGACGTAGCTGGCGTAGTTCGAACGGCGCAAATAAGCCAATAAGCGGCGTCGATGCCCTACCATTTTGAGCATTCCCCGGCGGGATGATTCATCATGCTTGTTGTTGCGAAGATGCTGCGTCAGATCCGCGATGCGTTTGGTCAGCATCGCCACCTGAACCTCAACCGATCCGGTATCATTCTCATGTTTACCGAAATTTGTAAAAAACTCCTGCTTTTGTTCCTTTGTCAAAGCCATGACATTGCTCCTGTGTCAAAAATTTGCAAGTCTCCATTCCTCAAGCGGCGCCTGAGGAAGGACCAGTCAACAGAAAGATTATACCATATTTTTTATGGTATACCCGCGCTGGTGCGGCTGCCGGGGTCCGGAACGTGGGCCGAATGCCAAAAGCAAGTTTTTTTATCGGGGTTTCCCGGCAGATTCCCGCAGCAGCGCGGTAACTGCCGGTTTCGACTCCGGTGATAATAACGGCAGCATTTTCCTGGAGATCCGGAGCGCTGTTCTGGTCGGAGACCGTTCCAGCATCTGCCGGATGAAAAAAGAGGTTTCGACCGGTGACCTTTCCAGCAGGGTGGTCAGCAGATCGATCATGTGCGCGTGCAAAACAGCCGGAGCGTTCTCGAACAGCGGCTCCAGCGCCATAAAGATGGCCGGCAGATTAATATAGTTCGGATCTTCCGCGAGGATGATTAAGGTCTGCAGCCCCACCTGTTGCTGCTTGACTGC
>CALAEB010000114.1 GCA_937890875.1 uncultured Anaerolineaceae bacterium
GCAAAGATATTACCACGATGAGCGACAGTGCATTGACCGACTACCGACGTTATAAAATCGGATTCATTTTTCAGTTTTACAACTTGATCCCGAATCTAACTGCGATCGAAAACGTTGAACTTGCCAAACAGGTATGCAAATCGCCGATGGAACCTGAGGATGCACTGCGAATTGTGGGATTGAAAGACCGGCTCGATAATTTCCCGGGGCAGCTTTCTGGCGGTGAACAGCAGCGGGTTGCCATTGCGCGGGCGATCTGTAAAAACCCGGATCTGTTGCTTTGTGACGAGCCGACCGGTGCATTGGACACTGAAACCGGACAGACCGTGCTTGGCGTTTTATCCAACATCAGCCGTAACTTGGGGAAAACTGTGATTGTTATTACGCACAATTCTCTTTTGGCGCCGATTGCGGACCGGCTGATTGAGTTGAAAAATGGAAAAGTACTTAGGGAAAGCGTACAAGATACGCCGGCGGACCTGAAGGAGATCTTATGGTGAGCGTGCTGCAGAAAAAGATTCTGCGAGACATCGGAGAAAGCCGCTGGTCGTTTGTCGCTATTGTATGCATCTGTACCCTCGGGGTAGCTTTGTTCAGCGGCGTTAATCTCTATAGCAGTACCATTGAAAATATGCTGGCTGATTATTATGCGAGAGCAACACTGGCTGATTTCTGGATTTATAAGGCGGATGTTCCCGAAGCGGATTTAGAGCGGATCGCGGCTCTGCCGGATGCGGAAAAGGTTCAACGGCGGAAAACGCTGGAAGTCGGGCTTGCCGACGGCATCAACGGAACATTGGTTTTGCATGCTGTCGGTGAACAGGCGACTGTCAATGTTTCTGAACTGCTGGACGGCAGGTTGCTGGATGGGACCGAAACGGACACCATCCTATTGGACAGCCGCTTTGCAGCGTCAAATGGGCTTGTCCCCGGCGATTCTCTCCGTTTCAACGCCGGCGGAGTTGAGCAGGATTGGCTGATCAAAGGGATTATCCGCAATGTGGAATATATTTATTATGCTCCGGAGGGTCTGACTTTACCCGATTATCAAAAATACGGATTTGCCTATACCAACGCTTCCGCATTGCCGAACACTCCTTATAATGAAATTGTACTTACGGTGAATGAGGACACAACATTTTCCCATGCGGAAACCATGGCGAAAATTCGGAAGACTCTCGGCAACGTCAACATCATAAGCCGTCTGCACCAATCAAGCAGCCGCAATATTGCACATGATCTGACGGGGATCAAACAAATCGGCATGCTCTTTCCGATTGCTTTCTTTCTGACGGCGGCACTGGTGACATGGATTACTGTTGGAAGAATGCTGGAGAATCAGCGCCAGCATTTGGGCACGCTCCGTTCGCTTGGCTATTCCAAGGAAGAAATTACTGGAAGATACGCGCTTTATGGGGTTCTGATTACGCTCCCCTGTATGGTCTTCGGATGGTTCATTTCCCGCTATCTGGTAGCGGAATCTCTTTATGAATTGGGGACTGCTTATTATACAGTTGAGAAAAGTGGTGTGGACGTTTTCTCTCCTCACTTTTTTGGGGCGGCGTTATGCGTTGCCTTTGTAACCTGCGGCGCATCCTTTTTATCCTGCAAAAAATCATTGGAAAATACGCCGGCAGCGCTGATGCGGCCCAAATCTCCGGTGCAGGGACGTCGCATTTTGCTGGAAAGAATATCTCTGTTCTGGCGCAGCTTAAGCTTCAGCGGAAAAATTATCACCCGGAATCTGTTTCGCAACAAGACACGTACGCTGATGGGATTGGTGGGAATTTTCGGTTCAACCTCCCTGATTTTATCCGGTCTGGGCTTAACCAATTCCATGGACGCTATGCTGGATAAGGCGTTCGACGAAACCATGCAATATGACGCCGAAATAAAGCTGAAAACTCCAATTCCCATGGAATCCGCCGCGGACATTTTTGGACAGCTTCATGATGCGCAGTCCATTGACGCCTGTATGGCATTCAGTATTTATCTTTATGGCGGCAGCGGTAATGTGCAGAATCCATACCTGGTTGTGATGGACGATCAGCAAAACAGCTTTCATTTTACTGATCCTGACGGCAAAGAGATTTCATTTCCGGAGACAGGAGCGCTGATCACCCCCAGGATGGCAAAAGCGCTGAACGCGGAGATCGGGGATGTGGTTATGGCCGAGTGGTTGGACGGAACGGCAATCCCATTGGAAGTGGCGAAAATTGTGGATTTTCCGGTTGGAAATGAAATTTATATGAGCCGGACCGCATTTTCAAAAGTTTCTTCTCTTCCCTTCACGATCCGGACATTGCTGATCCGGGGGCAGGGGCTGGATTTAAGTGCCTTGCAAAATGATCCGCGCGTCTCCCTGATCGAGACCAAACCCGAAATGGAGTCCAATATGCTGATTCTTCTGGAGAGCTTGAGAAGTCTTCAACTCATCCTGGTTTCTTTCGCCGCCTTGTTGGCCGTTGCCGTGATGATGGTGCTGGGCCGCTTGAATTTTCATGAACGTATTCGTGAACTTGCCACTTTAAAGGTTCTGGGATTTCATCAGAATGAAATGAAACGGCTGGTGCTTGACGAAAACACTTGGATCACATTATTCGGACTGCCGTTTGGTATTATGGGCGGTTTCGGGCTGCTTCGTATTGTGCTGAATCAGGCGACGACCGCGGATATGGAGATCCGTCCGCATATTTCACTTTTCAGTATTCTGGCAGGGTGTGGTTTGATGCTTGTTTCAACCATATTGGTCGGGCAAGTGCTGGGCAGAAAAATCAAAGATATTAATATGGTGACTTCGCTGAAAAGTGTGGAGTGACCGTTTGGGCGGTCTGATATATGCAAACCGGTTCGGATAAAAAAAGATCCGGTGATTGTTTCTGAATATTTACGCAAAAATCGCTTGCCTCCTCTGTCCGATCCAGGGGGCAAGCGATTCCTGTTTTCCCTCTTGAAAAATCTCCCGGTTACGCTTTGATTTTTTTACGGGAGATGGAATTAACTGGAGCGAATAAATTTATTCGAACTCCGAATGGCCTTCCGGAACGCCGTACAGACCGCCTTTGAGCACTTTCAACGAAAGCAGCGCGCATTTCAGGCGCACCGGCCCCAATTCTTCAATTCCCAGCAAGTCCAGCACATCTTCTTTCGTCATCTTCTTCAATTCTTCGACATTTTTGCCGATGATGGATTCAACCACCAGGTCCGCCGAAGCCTGCGAGATCGCACAGCCGTGCCCGCTGAATCGGGCGTCTGTCACTGTTCCCGCCTCATCCACCCGCAGGTCGATCCGCAGATGATCTCCGCAGAGTGGATTCTCGTCTTCAAAACTCATATCCGCCGGATTGAGCTCTCCCTTATAGGAAGGGTTTTTGTAATGCTCTAAAATGATCTCGCGATAAATATCATCCATGCTTCCTCCTGTTACCCGAACAGGCGATGTACTTTTTCCAATCCGGTCAGCAGCCGATCCACGTCATCCCGCGTGTTGTAGATATAAAAACTGGCGCGGGTGGTGGCCGGGATCGCGAACCGGTCGTGCAGCGGCATCGCGCAATGATGCCCCGCGCGGACACAGATATTTTCGCTGTCAAGGATCTGTGCGACATCATGCGGGTGCGCGTAGTCTACGGTAAAGCTGACCGCGCTGCCGCGTTTGCCGTTTAAAGGCCCGAGGATTTTTAATCCGGGCGCCGTAAGCAATGAACGGATCGCGTACTCGGTCAGATTTTCCTCGTGCGCACTGACATGATCCATGCCGATCGCGTTCAGATAATCGATGGCTGCGCCCAGCCCGATTGCCTCCGCGATGGCGGGGGTGCCGGCCTCAAATTTCCAGGGGACATCGTTCGCAATAAAGGAACGCAGGTACACCTTTTTGATCATCTCGCCGCCGCCGAAGAAGGGGGGCATGGCTTCCAGCAGCGCTTGCTTGCCATATAGAACGCCGATTCCGGTCGGTCCCAGCATTTTGTGGGATGAAAACGCGAAAAAGTCCGCGTCAATGTCTCGAATATCCACCTTCTGATGCGGGACCATCTGGGCGCCGTCCAGCAGGAAGAGCGCGCCAGCCTGGTGCGCATCGGCGGCCATTTGTTTGGTCGGCGGAATTGTCCCCAGGACATTGGACATACCGCTTATACTGACCAGTTTAGGCCGCATATCCAGCAGGCCGGCGTAAGCTTCCAGATCCAGCTGGCCATCCTCTTTAACCGGAATGAATTCAAGCCGGAGTTCTTTTTCCGCCGCCAGTAGCTGCCAGGGGATCAGGTTCGCGTGGTGTTCCATCTCGGTCAGGAGGACCACGTCTCCTTTTTGTAGCGTTTGCCGTCCCCAGGAATAAGCCACCAAGTTGATCGACTCGGTGGCATTCCTGGTGAAAACAATTTCACTTGCTGCGCCGGCGTTGATGAACGCCCGCACCTTCTCCCGCACGTTTTCATGCGCGGCGGTAGCTTCTTCTGCGATATGGTAAATCCCGCGATGGATGTTTGCGTTGATCGTATGGTAATAATCATCCATTGCCCGAAGGACAGGCTCCGGTTTTTGACTCGTTGCGGCAGAATCCAGATAACAGAGCCGGTTTCCGTTTTTGTCCGTTTGCTTCAGAATAGGAAAATCTTCGAGTACATTTAATTGTGTCATACGGTTTCGCTTTATTTTTCTGCTTTTCGCTGATATGGGCGAACGCTGCTGGACATCAGCGGATACCAAAGGATATGATCCGGCACCATCCAGCCGTCCGTCAGGTAAACATTCGCCCGAAACTGAACCGCGATCATCTTATCATCCACCTGCACAACGATCCCTTTAATCCAGCCATGCATCCGATTCCCGCCGCGATCGTGATCGCAGCTTACTTCAACCACATCACCGACCTCATACAGGCAGTCCGGACTTGGTGCGCGCATACTTGGTACTGCTCCCATAAAAACCTCCTTGGGAAATTCTGATTTCTCCCTTTTTCTTTCCAAATAGTATTTTTCTTTTTTCACTCCGATTCTTTGAACGAGGAAGATTCGTTTTGAAGATGGTTTCAAAACCGGTCCGGGTGTCAAAAGAAACGAACGCCCGAAAATGACGGATTTGTGATTCTGTTTTTTTTCTGCGCTTCATGAAAAAAAGCAGAATCACAGTTTTCGCTGCGATAAATTCGGATTTTGACACTGGAACCTAAATCCGAATCGCTGTTTTTATTTTTCCGACAGTTTGTATTGGCAGGCGGCCTGGTTCAATGATTGCCAGGATGTCTCACAGGCCGGATAATTGCCGTTTTTTCCAGCTATGGATTGCCCGATTGTGAGACATCCCGAAAATTGTCACTG
>CALAEB010000115.1 GCA_937890875.1 uncultured Anaerolineaceae bacterium
GCGATTATCAGCATCTGGCTGATGCTGCTGCTGAACGTCACCCTCATCGTTGCCGGCTATGTTTACTATATCCGTTCGGAACGCTATAAAATTCCAAAGCTGAAGAAATTTCCGATGGTTTCCGTTTTGGTTCCGATGCATAATGAAGAAGCGGTCATCGGCAGAACGATGGAATCGCTGCTGCACTTTAATTACCCGGAAGATTTTTACGAAATTATTGTGATCAATGACAACTCAACCGATAACAGCGTCGAGGTTTTAAAAACGGTGCAGGCGGCTTATCCTCACCGGAAGATCAGACTGGTCAGCACGGATGCGACCACCAGCGGCAGCGGGAAATCCAACACGCTGAATACCGGGCTGAAACATTGCACCGGTCAATACGTGGTAGTTTACGACGCGGACAACACGCCGGAGAAAGACGCGCTGTATAATTTAACGGCTGAAATCAGTTCGAATGAAAAGCTGGGCGCTGTGATCGGGAAATTCCGGACAAGGAATAAAAACAAAACCTGGCTGACACGATTCATCAATATTGAAACAATCGCTTTCCAATGGATGGCGCAAGCCGGGAGATGGCAGATTTTTAACCTTTGCACGATTCCCGGAACAAATTTCATTATCCGCAGGTCCCTCCTGGAAGAAATCGGCGGGTGGGATGTGCAGGCCTTGGCCGAAGATACGGAAATCAGTTTCCAAATTTACCGCAAAGGGTATTTGATCAAATTTTTGCCGCACGCAGTCACCTGGGAACAGGAACCACAGACGCTGCCTGTCTGGTTTCGGCAGCGGACGCGATGGGTTAAAGGGAACGTGTACGTAATTCTGAAAAACCTGCCGATGCTGATCCGGACAACTTCCTTAAAGGTGCATTTTGATATCATCTATATGCTTGCCACATATTTTTTGTTGCTGACCGCTTTAATCCTGTCAGACCTCATCTTTATCGGCAGTGCAATTGGCTGGATCCATTCCAGTGTCGCCAGCTTCTCTCCGGTTCTGTGGGGTATGGCGCTGTTTTTATTTGTAATCGGGACGTTTATTACGATCACACCGGAAAAAGGAGAAATGACCACCGGAAATTTTTTCAGCATATTTTTGATGTATTTTACCTATTCAAAATTATGGATCGTTGTCGCAGCTTATGGTGTTTTTGAGTTTCTCAGAGACATATTGGCGGGAAAAGAGACCCAATGGTACAAAACCGAGCGCTTTAATTGATTGAGCTATGAAAAAAACACAAAACTTTCCACTGATCATCCTCTGCCTGCTGCTTGCATTTTTCCCGGCGCACGCGCAGACAGACGCGGACCTTTCCGTTCCGGAGGGAAGCTATCTCCACACCCAATCTTTTACAAGTGACACGACATTGGTTGGGATGCAGACGCAGCACATCACTTTTTTCAACACAGGTGAATGGGAAATGTCCGAGGCCAAGCTGACGCTGGAATATTCATCCTCTCAATTATTAGATGCGGATATGACAGCTTCACTCTCCATTCGTCTGAACGACCAGTCATTTTATCTGGCGCCAATCCCATCGACCAACGGAGAGCGGAAAAAGCTGGTGATCGACTTGCCCGTCCAGTTGCTGCATAAAAACAATGTGAATTCACTTTTATTCGAGGCACAGTTCCGCAACAACGACAGTAACCCGAACGAGGATGAGGAGAGTCTACCAGATAACTGCGACGATCAGGACTTTCGGGCCGCATGGCTTAATATCTTCAAAGAATCGTTTGTTTCAATCGTTTACACCCCGCAGGCGCCAAGCGACACAATCGCCCAGTTTTACAGTCGTTTCACATCGATTGACGCGCTCGAGAACGGGCAAAGCGCGTTTTGCCTGCCGCAATCTCCCGGTACCGGCGAATTAACGGCTTTTGCAGCCGCGACAACCGGAATTTCCGGAAACGCGGTTTTGGATTACGGAAAAATCGCGTTCTGTTCGGCTGACAATTCCGAAGAATTCGTTTCATACGGGTTCGTTATCTATATCAGCAGCTATGCCAACCTGCAGCCCGCCGTTCAGGGTGCACTGTCAGCGGATCAAAAAGCTCAGGCGGAAACACAGGCTGTCGCCGCACTGCTGCACGAAGACGGGCGGCATATTCTGGTTCTGACCGGACAAGATGAGAAAGCGCTGGAAAATGCCGGAATCATGCTCGCGAACGCGGAATATGTCCAAACACTCGAAACGGAGACAGCGCCTGTTGCGGCAGAGGATAATTTCAGAATGCCGCATGCACCCGTCGAGCAATATACGAAGCTTGCTCTGGAGGACAGCCGTGTGGAAGGTGTGTTCCGTCAGTCGGTTTCTTACCAGATCGATTACCCGGAGAACAGGACGATTGCGGAATCGAGCGAAATCGATCTTGATTTTTCTTATGCGGAGAATCTGGATTTTACAAAATCCATCGTCACGGTTTACATCAACGACGTCCCGATCGGGAGCAAAAAGTTATCGCGGGACAATGCCGGCGGCGATCATCTGTTAGTCTCAATTCCGGATGAACAAATAATTGTCGGCGATTTCAATATCAAAATCGCCTTTGATTTCAGTGTACCGGGCTTATGGTGCCGTTTGGACCAGGCTGAGATTCCATGGGGAAAGGTTCATGACTCGAGCATGCTGAAAATCATGTCCGTCGACAAATCACGTCTCGTGTTCGAAAATTATCCAAGCCCCTTCCTGCGGGATGGACGGACCAATAACCTCGTCGTTGTCCTTCCGGACAATCCGGAAAGCGCGGACCTCCATGCTTTAAATAGCATTCTGTTAACGATCGGCCGTTTCCAAAAGGACAATTCCGGATCCGTCCGGGTGGTTTTCGCCTCCGCGCCCGGTGATCTTTCCAGAGCCAATATCATCTCAATCGGAAAAGCGGGAAAAAACAATATTGCCCAGGAAATGGGGGAAAAGATATATTTTCGCTTCGACCCGGAAACGCAGGGATTCACTTCGCCGTCTGAAGGCATGCGGCTGATCGACCCCAGTTACGGAGAATCCATCGGCATTGCCCAAATTGCGGCATCGCCTTTCAGCGAGTTCCTGCAAGGGGTATTAATCGTCACCGGACTGACAGACGAGGGTCTGGGAAACGCGGCAGATTTCCTGGGCAACAGCAACAATCTTTGGAAAGTCAAAGGTGATGTTGTTGTCGCTTTAGAGAACGAAGATTTTATATCTTATTATTATGCCGAGGATTACTCAAGCAGAAAGCCGGCAACGTTTACAGAACCGGTGGAACGGGTTACCAATACCGGTCTGCTGATCATGGGAGCCAGTTTCGGTTTGTTAGTCCTGTTTTCAGCTTTGATGATCTATATAAAGTATGGGAAACGGAAATAAATTATGCGAACAATTAAATCCAGTTTAGCGGCGGACGTCGCGTTTATCGCCTTGATGCTGTTGCTGTTTGTGTGCACAGTCTTTGTTTCATTGAATCCGGACAATTTCTTTTTCAATGGCAGTGCGCTGTTGATTGTTTTTGTGCTGATGATCCTGACATACTTTACATCCATCACAACCGGATTGATCACCAACCTGATTCTGATCTTTATCACGTCAACCTATTTCCTGCTTGGCGTTGTTACGAGAGGCGGAACGGTATATACAGGGTTTTACTTCTGGATGATTTTATCACCGCTGACAACAATCGCAACCGGGCTGATTTTCAGGGACACAAAAAAAATCGAAAAAGATTACCTAAAAATCAAACAGCATATGGATGAATTTTCCGGAATCGACCCTGACACCAATTTAAAAAACAAGCAGTCATATTTATCCGAAATATCTGTTTTCCGCGGTATTGCCAGCCGGTACGATCTGAAAGTGCTGCTGATTATTTGTGAATTCCGCTACCCAAGAGAAATGAAGAATCTGCTCGGTGAAACACTGATGGAAAAGCTGGCCATTGAAATTTCGCAGGCCAGCGAAAAAACATTCCGGCAGGAGGACATCCCTTATCTGTTATCCCGGGATCCTTATCGCTGGGGGATCCTGATGCTGACAAAACCAAATTCGGAATACATTATTAAAAACAGGTTGCGGGAAAA
>CALAEB010000116.1 GCA_937890875.1 uncultured Anaerolineaceae bacterium
CGCGATGGATATTTTTTATTCCGGGACCGTAGACGCATTCTGCCTGGTCTCAAGCGACAGCGATTACACCCGGCTGGCGACCCGGATCCGCGAACAGGGGATTTTTGTCCTGGGCATCGGGAAAAAGACCACGCCGCGCGCGTTTGTGAACGCCTGTGATCAATTTGTGTATACGGAAAACCTCGTTCCGAAGGAACCGCCGAAAAGCAACGGAAACACATCCGCCACGCATAAAAAAAAGTCAGCGAAAGCCGCGGAGCCCGTCGCAGCCAGTACACCTGCCGAGACGGATTCGATCCGCTGCCGCTGCTGCGCAACGCGTTTGACCTCGCTGTGCGCGACAACGGCTGGGCTTTTTTAGGCACCTTAGGACATCACCTCCAACAACTGGACCCCGGTTTTGACTCACGGACATTCGGCTTCAAACGGCTTTCCCTGATGATTCAGGCATATCCGGACGAAATTGAAACGAAAGAGGTCAAAGGCGCGGACGGGACTTCCGTCATTTACGCGCGCCTAAAGAATTAAAAGCGTCAGAAAGAAGTATAAAATGGCACAAGATCACCCTTCCGGCACCGTTATCAATTTGCGCTTTCCGAAAATCAGCCGGAAAGCGTTCGTTTCCAAATTCTGCAGAAACGCTGAAATATGGATGTGGAAAACCGGGCTGGGAAAGATCCTCAACGTCCATCCTCATATCTTCGGGCAGCGGCTTGTCCTTGACTTCACCGGAAACGGACAAAAAGTTCCGCTTTCTTATATCGAGAATGCCGGCGAACTTTATGCCTTCGTTACAGCAGCCGATGATCTGAAAGATGTGCAGGTTCTGGTGGCCAACGCCTCCGTCCAGATTTGGATGAAGAGCGGATGGTTCAGCGGAAGCGCCCGGATTCTGCCGGAGCAGGAACAGGACAAGGTTCTGCAAACCTTTCCTCCGGGATCGATTTTCGGTGAATACGGCGCTCGATTAAGACCAGAATCACAGAAGCGGATTTTGGTTCTTTCGATCCAGCGGAACGCCCCCTGTACCGGGGAGAAAGGCCCCGGCCAGTACAGCTGGATATGGGCCTTTACAACCCTGTTTTTCTTTTTTTCCTGGGCGAAGAACAGAAAAAAATGACCGGACAATGATCCGGCGGCACTGCCAGTGTACACGAATTTAAAACAGGATTGGAACGTGCGCTTTTTCAGTTGACAGGACATCTTCAAGGATTCTTTTTTCTGACTGCAAATATGGTTCGAGTGTCAAAAGCCGAATTTATCAAAAGAGGAAACTGTGGTTCTGTTTTTTTGCGCAAAGCGCAAAAAAACAGAACCACAGATCCGCATTTTTCGGGTATTTATCCTTTTTGGTACCCAGACCAAATATGAAAATTTGGTCCCAAAGAACAGGACATTATGTACGATATCAATTCAAATTATCAAAACCGGCCCGCTAAAAAGGACAGCGGACTGAAAACAGTTCTCACCGCAATTGTGGGCGGCATCATTGTTGCGGCCATCCTCGGGTATTATTTTTATACTTCCTACCTTCCGGAGCAGCAGAAAACACAGGCCGCAGCGGAAAACCGGATTGCCGCAATGGAGACGGAATTAAAAACGATGCGGGACGAGCTGCAGACCCTCGGCCGGAATCCGGCGGAAATCACA
>CALAEB010000117.1 GCA_937890875.1 uncultured Anaerolineaceae bacterium
GCGATCTCTGCCATGTACGCACCGGTATTAATGGAAACAATGAACAGCGCCGCGATAATCGGGGACATATCCAGGCCCCACAGTTCTGCCGAACCATAGTAGATCACCATAGCCTGCACGATCATCGGCGTACCGCGGAATATTTCAATATAGGCCACAAAAATCCAGCGCACGACGGTATAGAAAATTTTCCGCGCAGCCGAATCATTTTCTTCAATCGGGACAGTCCGCACTACCGCCACGGCAAGTCCGATCGCAAATCCGACAATGGTACCCACAGACGCGATAAATAACGTTGTGGCGGCTCCCTGCAGGAAAAACAGACCATATTTTTCCGCAAAGAAACGCACCCATTCAAAAAAAGTCGTTGGCATAAAGCTCCTCACAAACTTTCTTAATTTTACTCAACTGACACAAAAAGGAACAGCCCGAAAGTGGATTCATGCACTTCGTCGGGCTGTTATCAAATTTCACAAACAGATAAAGGTCTGACCATCAAATTCCGGAAAACACAGGAATCGTATCACAACAGCCAATAATTCGAAATTCGAAACCGTTTTGGTTGTACCTCCCGGAGACCTGAAACGCGCCATTCCCGGGAGAATTTACCAAGCAGAAAACCCTGTATGAGCCAACCGGGTCATTTCGAAGGCTTACTGTCCAACAACCGGCTGCGTCGCGATCGCGTTATCCATAATTGCCTGGCGGTCTTCTTTAGAGATCGCAGCAAGAATCTCATTGATTGCCTCGAGATCAGGATTCCCTTTTTTCAGAGCAACCGCAACAGCGACATCTTCCGGAGAGGCGACAAAACCTTCCCCTTCCGCGAATTCAACGAAGGTCACATCCGGATTGGACTCCGCTGCGGAAATCGCGCTGGGACGTTCGGAAATGTAGCCGTCAATTTTTCCGGATGTCAGTGCGACCAGCATGGTCGGAAAGGATTCCATCGCGGCCTGTTTCTTAACGTCTTTGATCTGGTCGATAACCGAATAATGGAAAGTGTTCAGCTGAGCGGTAATTCTTGCGCCGGAAAAATCCTGAATGCTCTCTGCGCCGGCATACGCGCTGTCCTTGCGGATAACGATGACAAGATCGCTTTCATAATAAACATCGGAGAAATCGACGCTGAATTTCCGTTCTTCCGTCGGTGACATACCGGCAATCACGGCATCAATTTTTTCTGCGTTCACCGCCGGAATCAGACCGTCCCACTCGGTTTTCACAATAACCAATTCACGCCCAAGCCCTTCAGCGATTTTCTTCGCGATTTCGACATCATAACCGCCGCAGAAACCGCCACCGCCTTTGATCGCTACCGCACCGTTGGCATTATCGAGTTGAGTCCAATTAAACGGAGCGTAATTACATTCCAGCCCAACCGCAAATTCATCTTTTGACAGGGGTTTAACTGGAACAAAAGCACTAAATAAAACCGAAATAACGATAATCGCAATGATTGCGAAAGGCACAGAAAACTGCTTTTTCATTATTAAACTCCCTTTCAGATAAAAAAAGTTGAATAATAATATCATCAAAACCTCAGCATATTGAGAAAAAATAAAAAACAATGACGATTGAATTTCTGCCAAATCGCCGGAATTCGGTAGCGATTCGAAACTTGGGCAGGATTCTTTGTTGTTCTTTTGTCTTTGCGCGGAGCGCAAAGAC
>CALAEB010000118.1 GCA_937890875.1 uncultured Anaerolineaceae bacterium
ACCCGGAATATTGTCATAATTCTGCTCCGCTTCCCAGTCGTAGCCCGCTTTTTGGTTGGCGTCCGTTTCAATATAGATGTTGATGTCTTTGTCCACATAGATCTTGTTAAATTCTACTTCGGAGTCGTCGCTTTCCGGAGCAGCGGTTGGCGAAGGAAGGTACGGCTGCGGTGTATTTGTCGGGAGCCGCAGCGGGGTCAAATCTTCGCTGTCACTGGGAGAAGATGCGTCCGGGAACAGCCAGGGCAGCAGCAGATCGTAAATTGAGTCTGAAGATGAAGAACTGTCCGGATCAGATGGCTCGGGGGAAGGTTGGGTGGCGTCCGGGAACAGCCACGGCAGCAGCAGATCCTCGACTGAATCTGACGATCCGGAATCGTCGCTCTGGTCCTGTGAGTCCGGAAACAGCCAGGGGATCAGAGAATCAGGAATCGAAACCGGAGAATCATCCGGCTGAGACGGTGTCCAGGGTGTCTGCGGATAAGACGAATCCGGTTCCTGATAAGCGGAAGATGACGCGGGGCAGAAGTCGCATTCGAATTTCCCTAACCGTGAATCCACTGGAGAGAGCTGGAAAGGATTGGTTTTCCCCTTGCCGTCATAAAGGTCCTGCTGAAGGCCTGCCATCGTGGCTCCGGAATAGCTCCAGGCGTTTGTGTCGGTGTTGACGGTGATGTATCTTTCCTCGTTGGGATAATTGTTGTCATAAACCATGATCCAGTAGGTTCCATTCCCTTTGTCTTCAACCGCATAAGCCGTGATCGCGTGCCCGCCTGTGAGGTTCCGTTTGTAGATGCCGAGCGGGAGGACCCTTTGCGGGTTATCCTGAAACCAGCGGATAATTGTTTTCAATTGTGTGGTCGGATCATTTTCGATCAAATGTCCATCCATGAACCATTGGGTCGCAAACCAATAGGCCAGTTCGCGCTGCAAGTTGGTATTGTTGTCAAGCTTCAAACTGGGCACTTTAGCGGATCCGAATTTTGACGGCTCCTGAATCCCGTCAAAGAAAAGGCTGCTCAAAACAGCCATGCCTTCGCAATGGCCGCCGGACATCGTGCGATTCACTTCTTTCATCCAGCTTTCCGCCACTTTCAACAGTGTGCATGATCCGTCCGACTGGATCGTTTTGCAGACCTGATCTCCAAACATTCTGCGCATTTCAACTGAGGTCAGGTTTTGAACGGTGTTGCAGGCCCAAAAACTGCTGCAAACCTGGCTTCCGTAATTTTCAAAGCTGAACCCGTCAGTATTGGGACGAAAGCCGGTATCAACGTCATATTCCTTTGCTGAAACCGTTGTGGCGCTGAAGAAAAGAACGATTGCAAAAAAAATGATGAAACAAGTTTTCCGCTGCATTTTAGCCTCCATTCTCACTCTGATTTAATTCGATTGTCGTTTCCAGTTCGTAATCTCCGTCCAGATCGGCGTCAATGAGATATTCATGATCATTTTCCCATGCCAGATAATTAATGTAAAAGGCCCCGTTATGCTAAGTTCGATGGGGTTATCCGGCGGTGTGGAAATAACTTGTTCTCCGATTTCGTTATCGATCGAAAAATCTCCATAGATCCGGAACGTTGCATCCTCAAATTGGGCCAATTCTTCCTCATCAGCCGCATAAATCTCAATTCCCAACTGCCCTGAATCATAATCGTGATAGATCAGGAAGTCGATATTGGCCTCCAGATCTGTGTCTCCCGTAAATTCTGTGACAAAAGCAAAACTGTATTCTCCGTATTCATCGCTGATCACAAACTCCACGCCGGGGAGATATCCCGGGGACGCGACAACCTCAAATTGCTCGTAGTGGACGTCCGTATCCGCATCATATACCGGCGGTGTGTAGATCAGGTTCGGGTACTCGTAAGATTCAAGAACATCGGTCAGATAAAGGATCGTACCGGGAGAGGTGATATCAACATCAAAAGTGGTCCAGTCTTCGTTTTCGGGCGAATTCAGCCACAGGTAATAGACCAGATCCGTGGGGAGTTTCGCCGTGGTGCGCTGCAGGGAACGTTTGATTTCCACATTGGGTATTTCCTTGTAGGTAACCGCATCTTCCCAGTCATATCCGGATTTGAGGCCGTCTTCGGACTCTATGTAGATATTGATCTCCGAATCGACGCCAATTTTGTTGAACGCAGCTGCAGGGGAGTCCCAGGGCCCGGCTGTTTCCGGCGTGCTTTCGGTTTCCGTCGGACTGCTTTCCGGAAACAGCAGTTCCGGAAGGGGACTGGAATCCGGCTCGGAGCCGCCTTCTCCTTCCACAGCTGGCAGCGACGAGGAGACCGCCGGACAAAAATCGCACTCAAATTCCCCCAGGCGTGAATTAATCGGCGCAAGCTGGAACGGATTGATATGCCATTCTCCGTCATACAGCTCTTCGGCAAGATCTGTCATTGAAGCGCCGGAATATTCCCAGGAATTGTTTTTCGTATCGACGATGATGTGCCGTTCTTCGCCGGGGTAGTTGTTATCGTAAACCATGATCCAGAAGATTCCGTCCTCTTTTTCCTGAACGGCATATGCTGTTATTGCGTGTCCGCCGCTGAAGTCACGTTTATAAATTCCGACCGGTATCAAAACATTGGGATGATTTTGAAATTCTTCGATCAGAATTTGGAGCTGCGTATTCGGATCTTCCTCGATCAGGTAATCGTCCATGTACCACTGCGTCGCATACCAGTATGCGATCTCGTTCTGCAGCGGTATATTCCCTTCCAGGCGCAAGCTGTTAACGGATGGTTTTCCGAAAGTTAACGGATCCTTGATCCCGGCGAAAAAGAGCGCGCTCAAAACAGCCATTCCTTCACAATGTCCGCCATCCATCGCTTCATTCACCTCGTCCATCCAGCTTTCGGCAACTTTCAGCAGTTCGCAGCTCCCATCCGGGAAAATCTTTTTGCAGATCTTGTCTCCGAACATCCGGCGCATCTCATTCGAGGTCAGATTCTCGACCGGGAAAGTGCGGTTGCAGTAAGTATCGCTGCATGCATAATTCCCATAGTTTTCAAAGCTGAACCCGTTGC
The DNA here is from genome assembly GCA_937890875.1 of uncultured Anaerolineaceae bacterium. Classification (GTDB taxonomy): domain Bacteria; phylum Chloroflexota; class Anaerolineae; order Anaerolineales; family Anaerolineaceae; genus Flexilinea. Next base: position 3,033 of record CALAEB010000118.1, read on the forward strand.
TGTTGGGTCTGAATCCGGTATCCACATCGTAAGTGCGCGGGAATAACTCCGCAGAGACCGGACTGACGACGGAGAGGATATAGAAAATCAATGTAAAAAAACGAGCTGCGCTAAATTTCATCGGTAGACCCCTGGTAAGGATTATACCGTTTTTCCCCGATTGAAAAGAAGAAGCGGCGGTGGAAGCAGGAATTCATAAGGGATTTTTATCGTACGAATTGTAGTCTGTTTGGAATAGCCTATCGTGGGGTTACCG
>CALAEB010000119.1 GCA_937890875.1 uncultured Anaerolineaceae bacterium
CATGGGGGCCTATAACCGGGTAAACGGCGAACCCTGCTGCGGCAGTTTCTTCCTGCTGCGAGATGTTCTGCGCGGGCGGTGGGGATTTAAGGGGCATGTGGTCTCCGATTGCTGGGCGATCAAAGATTTCCATCTGTATCATCAGGTCACCGCTTCGGAGGAGGAATCCTCCGCGCTGGCGATGCGGGCTGGCTGTGATTTGAACTGCGGCGATCATTACCTGAACCTGCAGAAAGCGGTGCAGCGGGGACTGATCGATGAAGCTTTGATTACGCAGGCTGCCGAGCGATTGTTCACCACCCGTTTCAAATTGGGGCTGTTCGGCGACAGTGAATTTGATGCGATCCCGTATGAGAAAGTGGAATGTGAGGAACACATCCAAAAAGCGCTGACCGTCGCCCGGAAAAGCTGTGTGCTGCTGAAAAATGACGGCGTCCTGCCGCTCAGAAAGCAGAACCTGCGGACCATCGGCGTGATCGGTCCAAATGCCAACAGCCGGCTGGCGCTGAAGGCGAATTACTATGGCACAGCCTCACGGTATATCACATTGCTGGAAGGGATTCAGGATGAAGCGTCGGAAAGCTGCCGGATCCTTTACGCCAAAGGCTGCGAACTGGTGAAAGACCGGACGGAACCGCTGGCCCGTGCGCATGACCGCTTGGCGGAGGCGGTGACCGTCGCGGAGCACAGTGAGCTGGTCATCCTCTGTCTGGGTCTGGATGAGACGATCGAAGGGGAAGAGCGGGACGAGGGAAACGCGGTCGGGTCCGGGGATAAGGCGGACCTTGCGCTGCCGGAAGTCCAGCGCCAGCTGCTTGAGACGGTTGTGAAAACAGGAAAGCCGGTCGTTCTCTGCCTGATGGCGGGAAGCGCCATCGATCTTTCTTATGCGCAAGCGCACTGCGCCGCGATTCTGCTGGTCTGGTATCCGGGCGCCCACGGCGGTAAGGCTGTGGCGGACATTCTGTTCGGTGCTGTTTCGCCCAGCGGGAAACTCCCGGTCACGTTTTACCGGAATCTGGCCGGACTGGGCGATTTTACTGATTATTCGATGAAAAACCGCACCTATCGCTATTTTCAGGGAGAACCGCTGTATCCCTTCGGTTACGGCCTGACTTATGGGGACGTTGTTTGCACGAAAATTTCGGCTGCCGACGGACTGGATGAGGAACGCGGCGTTACACTGGAGATAGACGTGGAAAATAACAGCCCGACAGCCACGGAAGATGTGGTGGAGGTCTATATCAGGGCGGCGGATGCGCCGCATGCCGTCCCCAATGTGAGTTTATGCGGGTTCCAACGGGTATTTCTGGAAGGCGGAGAGAGGAAAACGCTGCGGATCCATATCGGCCCGGAAGCTTTTACGGTTGTGGACGACCTGGGAACCCGGAGACGGGAGGGCCGTTCGTTCGTTCTTTCCGCCGGCGTATCCCAGCCGGATGAAAGAAGCTGTTCGTTGCTGCGGAAACGGCCGCTGGAAATTCATCTCATTGGTTGATTGAATCCGATGAGCCGCCCGAAGAACCTGAACCCTCCCTTTCCACTGAAGAAAAAGAAAATACTGCTTTTTCTGGGGATCCTGCTGGTTTATCTGCTGTTTGCTTTCGCCTATATTTTCTTTTTTCAGAGAGACAGCGTCAAACATTCACTTGAAAACAATAAAAACACGATGATGCTGGTCGGGAACAACCTGACGGCTGAAATTGACAATATCAGCAACATGAGCCAGCTGATCCTGATCAATGACCGGGTGACGCGGTATCTGACACATCCGGACGCGGATGATATCGGTATTACGCACGGTGTGATTTCCGAACTTTACGATATCCTGGTGTCATATCACCGGATTTATTCTCTTTTTGTTTTCCGGAATGACGGACATTATATCAGTACCGGAATCGGCGTTACCAGAGTGGATATCGAAATGATCAACCGTCCCGAATGGCGCGCGGAAGTGGAACAGCGCGCGGGAGGATACGTGCTGAAATCAAACCGGGACGGGACGTTTACAACAAATACGGCGAATGAACTGATCTCGCTGGTCCGCAATATTAACGACGTGGACAGCCAGAAGAAAATCGGTCTGCTGGTGATTAATCTGCCGGTGGGGAGACTGGCGGATTCCTATCGTGACCTGACGGACGACAACCGGATGTTTGGGTATTATGATGAACAGGCTCAGGTAAATTACTCAGATTCGGAGATGGAGGCGCTTGATCCGCTGATCGCTTCGCTGCCCGCTTCTCCCGGTGCGTTTTCGCAATTCATTGACGGCAATATCATTTTTTCAGCTTATCGGATCGAAGGCACGCCGCTGATATTGGTCAGCGAGGAGAAGATCCGGCGGACCTGGGATCTGCCTTTCGGGATGGCCGTTTCTTTTCTTCTGATGTTTCTGATGATCCTGCTGATGATCCGGTTGATTTATGAATTGCTGGAAAAAGAAAAATCGCTGAAAGAAAAGGAACTGGCTTTTTTGCAGGAACAAATTAATCCGCATTTTTTGTATAATACGATTAATAGCATCGCCAGTCTGGCGCTTGAGGAATCCTGCAGCAAGGTGTTTGATGCGCTGGAAACGCTGGGAGAGTTTTATCATAATTTCCTAAGCCGGGGTTCGGCTGAAATCCCGCTGCGGACCGAAATTGAGATCGTAAAAGATTATCTGAAGCTTCAGCGGCTGCGCTATCAGGATAATTTTGAAGAGATTTATGAGGTGGACGAACGTCTGTTGGATATCCGGGTGCCCAAGCTGATTCTGCAGCCGCTGGTCGAAAACTGCTTATATCACGGCATTCAACCGAAAGGAGAAAAGGGCGTTATCCTGCTGCGGGTCTTCCGGAAAGACGCGCTGCTGCACATCGTGATCCGGGACAACGGGATCGGTATGAGCGAGGAGATGATCGGGCAGACAATGGAATCCAACCATTACCGGAGTTTCGGCTTTCGGGGGACAATTGAACGGATCCAGAATTACTATGACCGAAAAGACGTTTTTTCAATTGCCAGTGAAATCGGAAAGTTCACTGAAATAACGCTGCTGATCCCGCTGGACGATTCCAAAAAGCAGAAAGACTGAATGGATTTGGTCAAGCTATTAATGATTTGCGCTGATGATTTTGAATTTCCGGCAGCCCATGGTTTCTCCCGGACCGAAAGTTCGGACTGCTGGGTACAAACGCCGTTGAATGACGTTGAATAGCGAAGCGATGATGGAAATGAAATATCGGATTATGCTGGTGGACGATGAAATTGCGTCCAGAAATATTCTCAGAATGTCCGTTGACT
>CALAEB010000120.1 GCA_937890875.1 uncultured Anaerolineaceae bacterium
GAGCGGATTTATCGGAATTATCGGCAGGCCGAACGTCGGCAAGTCCACATTGGTAAATCAGCTTCTGGGGCAGAAGATTGCCGCCGTATCTCCTCGCCCGCAAACGACAATTCGCAACCAATTGGGCATATTAACCACCGATACTTATCAGCTGATTTTTATTGACACACCCGGGATTCATAAGCCGCTTTCCAAATTGGGAGAGGGCATGAACGATGCCGCGGCTAGTACGTTAACCGACGTGGATTGTGTCTTGTGGATGGTTGACGTTACCGCCGCGCCGACTGATGAAGACCGGAATGTCGCGGAACGGCTGCGGAACGCGGGGATCCGTGAAAACGGAATACTGGTATTGAATAAGAAGGATCAGATATCCCCGGCGGGCGCGGAAAAAAACCGGTCAGAATACCAGTCGCTTTTTCCGGTCATCGATAGTTTTTTGATTTCTTCGCGGATGGGAGAGGGCTGCGATGCTTTGCTTTCCAGTGTGGTCGCAAAACTTCCGGAAGGTCCGGCTTTTTATGACCCCGAACAAATTACCGACTTATATGAACGTGAGATCGCTTCCGACCTGATTCGCGAGTCTTTGCTGAAAAACCTGGAAGACGAAGTCCCGCACGCGGTTGCGGTCCAGATCGAAGATTATAAGGACCGCACAGCTCAGAACTCCTATATTCTGGCAACGCTTTTAATTGAAAGGGAAGCACATAAAGGGATTCTGATCGGGAAAAAAGGTGAAATGATAAAAAAGATCGGAGCGGATGCCCGGCGTGAAATCGAACAAATGACGGGACGCAAAATTTATCTGGAGCTGAAAGTCAAAGTGAGCAAAAACTGGAAAAACAACGCCGCGGTTCTGCGCAGCCTTGGATATATCCGGGACCGCGGATGATAAAACGGCTTTTGTTGTTGCAGCGTCTTCCGTTCTATGACAGCGATTTATATTTTTGAAATCCCTCTCCCAGCACTTCGTGTGTATGACCGACAACCATGAAAGAATCGGGATCGGCCTCTTTCACCATTTTCTTGAGCTGGTTCACCTCGTTCCGCCCGATGACACAATAAATGATCGCCTTTTCCTCCCCCGAATAACCGCCGACTCCTTTCAGATGGGTGACGCCGCGGTTCAGGACATTGATGATATCGGATGAAATTTTCTCAGGTTCCTCCGTGATGATGACGACATCTCTGAAATAACTGGTTCCTTCGGAAATGGTTTCGGCCGCAAACCCGCTGATGTAAATCGCAATCAATCCGTACAATGCCAGATCCCAGCCAAAGGCGATGCCGCCCAGCAGCACGGAGATCGAATCGGTCAGCAGATAGGATTGGGATATCGGAATCCCCAGCCGTTGGTTGAGGATCCTTCCAATGATGTCGCTCCCGCCGCTGGTTCCGCTGCCTTTATAAACCAGACCAAACCCCAGCCCCAGAACGACCGCGCCGAACATGGTATTCAAAAAGAGATCGTGCGTTATCATAACTTCCGGGGTGGCCGAACTGATCAGATCGGTAAACAACGAGAACAGGGCTACCGAGACGATCGTGCGGACGGCAAATCGAACCTTCCCAAGATATTGCCAGCCCAGAACGAACAGCGGGATATTACCGGCAAGCGTGAGCAGACCGATCGGCCAGCCTGTATAGTAATTGAGCACCTGCGCCAGGCCGGAAACGCCGCCGCTGATCAGGTGGGACGGAATCAGGAAGAACACCATCCCGATCGATTGGATAATGCTTCCGGATATGATGTAAAGGTAATCCACAAGGGTGTCTTTTGTAAGCAAATCGGCGAAGAAAGGGCTGAATTTTTTATTCATAACTGAATTAAATCATATTATGCCGGAAAAAAGAATAGCTGCGGTGACGGTTCAGGAATTTTAAAATTTGGAAAAAATTTTTGAATCATAAAGCGAACCGCAAACAGCCCTTTCGATGATTTGAATTGGCTGTACCCGGTTTTCATTCGGAAATTCAGCAGGCGGATAAATAATTCTTTCCTTTGTTGGATCCGAACCGGACCTGCCTGTTTCCTGTTATTTCCGGAGTTTTCAAAAAGGTCACAAAACAAGCTTTATACCGGTAAAAGGCGGATTAGAATAAAGGGTGCGATAACAAAGAAAAAAAGCATGTTCAGACGAAAAAAAACTGTGTTACAGTGAAAATTGAAGGATAAACGGAAAATCGGAGGCATTAACGATGTTACAAAAAACTAAGCTGGAAGATCTGATGATGAACCCATTTACGCTGATCGGCAAAGAATGGATGTTGATCTCTGCGGGGACCGAGCAGAAATTTAACATGATGACCGCCAGCTGGGGCGGTTTGGGGGTGTTCTGGGGCAGGAACGTATCCAGCGTGTATATCCGTCCCCAGCGTTATACACTGGAATTCGTGAATGGGCAGGATTATTATGCGCTGAATTTTTTTGACGAGCCATACAGAAAAGCGCTGGCCTACTGCGGAGCACATTCGGGCCGGGATGTGAACAAAACAAAGGAAACCGGATTGACCCAGGCGTTTGATGCTGGGGCGCCTTATTTCAAAGAGGCGAGGCTGGTGATGGTCTGCCGCAAACTTCATAAGCAGAAGCTGGATCCCGCCGGATTTATTGACCCTGCGCTGGATGAATTTTATTTGGAAAAGGATTACCATGAGATATTCGTGGGTGAGATTGTGGAGGTTCTTCAGAAAAAATAAACGGGCAGGTGCTGTCCGCGTTTGCGCCGCGGGGCAGTTGGGGATTCCCATCCGCTCCGCGCTCCATTTTGCTGTACGGTCACTTGGCGGTTTCGCTGTGTCAATTTGAATTGCGGAATGGACACGCTGTGGTTCTCCTGTTTTTTCACGAAACGAAAAAACAGGAGAACCACAAGCTTTTCTTAAGCAAAAAATCGAGTTGCCGGGACATAGCAGACCGGAAACAAGGCTCAGGATAGGGAAAAAAAGCCGTCCTGAGTCGGTTCCTGACAACCTGAAACACCATATAATGGTTCTTGGGAATTTGTGAAAACTTAAACGAAATTATTTACGTAAACAATAGTGGTGATGGATTCCGGAATTTAGGAGTTGGAATGCGAGGAACACAAATTAGCAGAATTATAGGAGGAGTGTTGATTTTATCAATACTCTTTATTTCCGGTTGTCAGAAAGACAATGTTTCCCAGGATACAGTTTTGAGTTTGCCTGCGAGTGTCGGTACGGTCAGCGACACGATCACTGTGATCGGAAATGTCGAATCCGCTCAGTCCTCTGAGATTGTTTGGCGGACTACAGGCGTGGTTGAAAGCATAAATGTATCGCTGGGGGACTCGGTTACTGCCGGACAGGTCCTGGCCAGCCTGGAAAAGGATTCGCTTCCGGCCACGGTTATTCAATCGGAGGTGCAGCTTCTGGAAGCGCAGGACAGCCTGGAAAATTTGTTGGTGTCCGAAACGGCAAAAGCGGAGGCGTATAAAGCCCTGCGGGATAAAGAAAAGGCGCTGGATGACGCAGAATTGCTGGCTGAAGGCTTGAAGTATCCCGTCGCCAGTCAGGAAGAGATTGACGCCGCAAAGCGAAGTCTTGACGGGGCAAAAGACGCTTATGATAATGCCGCGTCGGTTTATCAGAGCGTAATTCTGCGGGACAATCTGGACGAAGAAAAGCAGTCTTTATACGAAACGCTGCAAAGCACGTTAACGAGTTATGCCCAGGCGTACGATCTTTGGCTGTATTACGTCAATAACACGACGGAGAATACGAAAAAGCAGGCGGCGGCGGATATCAAAGTGGCGGATGCCGCTTACCAAACGGCTTTGAAGCAGTTTAAAACCTATGAAAGCGGATATCCCAGTGAAAAAGAGCTGCTTTCCGCCGAACTGACTGTTTCCAGCGCACAGGATGCTTATGACAAACGTTCCGCTGTTTCCGATATCAACGGCGTGATTACCATCAGCAATCCGCGCCCGGGAGATTACGTTACCAGCGGTTCAACTGCGTTCAGAATTGATAATCTGGACAGGATCTTCATTCCGATCGATATTTCCGAGATTGATATCGTAAAAATCTCTGACGGGCAGAAAGCCACGGTGGTCCTGGATGCTGAGAGCGGAAAAACTTATGAAGGTGTTGTGAATAAAGTTTCGGAACAGGGCAATGGGACGGATACCACTGTCTCGTTTCAAACGTATATCGAGATCCTTAATCCGGATGAATCGATAAAAGTAGGCATGACCGCTGAAATTGATATCATCCTTTCGCAGCGAACAAACGTGCTGCTGGTCGCGGCCAATGCCATCTTCAGCGAAGATGGACAAAACTATGTTGAAGTGACGGATGGAACCACGACCCGGAAAGTGGCAGTTGTAACCGGTTTGACGAACGATATCGTGACTGAAGTTGTTTCCGGCGCGTTATCCGAAGGCGAATCTGTTGTTGTTCCTTCCATGGATGCGGATGCGATGGAAGCGCTCGGCGTTGAAACGAATCCGGTTCCGGCGGATGGCTGGGGCGCTCCGATGGAGCCGTCCACTGGTTCGGAGGCGGGGGACAGTTCCGATGTGGTTGAAATTGGAACCTTTTAGGCTTTATTCGGGGTTCGGCTGCTTTATCCGGAAATCAATGCTTGGTTGCGCCGGATGCACAACAGAAGGCAAAGAAAACGAGAAAAATCGAATGAAATTTTATGATGGAACAAAAGGATTTTTTTATGGATCATAAGATCGAAACAACACAGAAACGGCCGCGGCAAAAATCCACTATTGTGATATGGGTTTTGATCCTGTTGATCTGTCTGGCAGCGGCAGGGATGGCTTTTTATTATTTCAGCCGGCAGCAGGAAGCGAAAGCGGCAGAAGAAGCGGCAGCGCAGAAAGAGGCTGTTACAACCGTTGTTAAAAAAGGCGATCTGACCGAAACACTGGATGATATTTCCGGAACTGTCCGCCCGAACCAATCGGTTTATCTGTATTGGCAGATCAGCGGCACAGTTTCTGATGTTTATGTGGAATTGGGCGATACGGTGGAAAAAGGAGATGTGCTGGCGGCTTTGGACCGCAGCACGGTGGATTCATCGGTTATCGAAGCTGAAGTGACCAGGGAAGATGCTGAGGAGGAACTGACGCGGCTGTACACTTCTTCCCTTTCCTTGGCTACGGCGATGTCCAATGTGGCAACCGCGAAACAAGCGATAGAAGATGCGCAGGAGGCTCTGGATGCGCTGGGGGTGGTCCGGGAAGACGAAGTCGAAATCGGCGTTTATTACCAGGATTACCTTCGGGCGAAGGATAATTACGAAAAAGCCTTGGATAATTTTGAAACGGTCAAGGTCAGACCGTTGGATGATGTTGACCGCCAGCGCGCCGCGCAGATGGTTGAAAGCGCCCGCTCCGGAATGGAAAGCGCTTTGTCCATGTACAACTGGTACAACGGCGAAGTGAATAAATATGAGAAACAACAGGCGGAAGCGGCCTTGCTGCTGGCGGAAGCGCAGTATGATGACGCTGTCCGTGCTTATGAAAAAATAAAGGATGGTCCGACGGAATCACAGGTGAGCTCACTGCAAGCCCAGATTGACGCGGCGGAAGCGACAATGAAAACCGCCTATATCGTCGCGCCGATCGATGGCGTCGTTGCGGAAGTCGGCGCGAAACAGTTTGATGTGATCGCGTATGAATCCACCAGCACTTCCCGGGACATTGTTGCGGCCCGGATCGATGATTTGTCTTCCTATTATATTGATATTACGGTTACGGAGCTGAACATCAACCAGATTTCGGTTGGCCAGGAAGTAACCATTTCTTTTGATGCGATTCCGCTGAAAGAATATACCGGATCGATCACAAATATATCCAACGTCGGGACGGTGTCCAATAACACGGTTTCCTATGCCTTGACGGTACGGATGGATGAGGTGGACGAGATGGTCAAAGCGGGCATGATGGCGGATGTTGCGATCGTGACCAGCGAAGTTGAGGATGCGCTCTATGTTCCTTCGACGGCAATTTCAATGTCCGCAACCGGAGGCCGGGTGGTTAATAAGAAAAACGCGGATGGAACCTTTTCGGAAGTTTCCGTGCAGTTAGGCATGGTATCCGGATCTGATATCCAAATCATCTCTGATCAGATTCAGGAGGGTGACGAAGTAAAGATCAACGAAGTCTCTACAGATGTTAATGTTGGTCTGACGATTGGAGGATTCACGATTGGCGGCGGCGGCGCCCCGGGCGGTGGTGGTGCCAATCGTGGCGGCGGTGCTCCGGGCGGTGGCGGTCCTCCCTCCGGCGGTGGTGGTGGCAGAGGCCCTCAATAGAAAGGAGATGATGAGATGACAGAAAAAACTGAGAAAAATGTAATTCATACGGAACACTTGAAAAAATATTACATCATGGGTGATATTGAAGTGCGTGCGCTTCACGACATCAGCCTGGATATCAACTATGGTGAGTTTACTGCGATTATGGGGCCCTCGGGCTCGGGAAAATCAACGCTGATGAATATTTTGGGCTGTTTGGACCGGCCGAGCGACGGAATTTATATTTTGGACGAGACGGATGTCTCCAAAATGGATGACTCGAGACTGGCGGAGGTGCGGAATCAGAAAATCGGTTTTGTCTT
>CALAEB010000121.1 GCA_937890875.1 uncultured Anaerolineaceae bacterium
GCCGTGGCTGTTTTCTATATCAATATTTATCTGCTGGATGTTCCAAAGTCCTCTCTTATATCGTGCTCACTTTCTGGGCTGTCACAACGATTTATCCCTTCATCTGGGTGATCCTCAATTCCTTCCGGGTCAAAGGACAAATCCGCTCGGATTCATTTTCAATTCCCTTTCCCTGGACAGACGCGTTTACACTGGAAAATTACGAAACCGCGTTTGCCCGTTCGCGCATTTTTCAGGCTTACGGGAACAGTATTCTGATCTCAAGCATTGTAACGGTCGTCGTCATGCTGATCGCCGGTTTCGCGGCGTATGCTCTGGTACGGTATCATTTTCGAGGGCGTGACTTCCTGCGGTCGCTGATCGTGGCCAGCATGATGTTTCCGGTGTTTTCGACGATCATCCCGGTCTACCGGATGGAGGTCCAAATGGGGATCGCCGCGACCGGGAAGCATCACCTCTCGCTCCTGAGCACAATCCTCCCGCAGATCGCCGGAAATCTTTCCTTCGCGATTGTGGTTTTGATGGGATTTATCCGCTCGCTCCCGATTGACCTGGAGGAATCGGCGTTCCTGGATGGCTGTAACGTGTTCCAGATTTATTTTAAGATCATCATGCCGATCGCAAAGCCATCCTTCGCAACCGTGGCCATTTTTTCTTTTCTCTGGTCGTACAATGACCTTTTCACGCAGATGTTTTTCCTGCGCCGTCCGGGAGAAAAAACGATCACGCTGCTGCTGAACGAAATCAGTTCCCAGGCCGGGGTCAATTACGGCCTGATGGCCGCGGCGGTTGTGATTGTGGTGATCCCGGTCCTGGTCGTGTATGTCGTGCTGCAGAAAAACATCATCAAGGGACTGACCGCCGGCGCGATCAAAGGCTGAATTCTCTGCGATTCGAAATAGTGAAAGATACTTTTATTTCTGTCTGAGGTATATGCCGCCGGGAAACCGACAGGTATGTTATTGATAACGTTCGACTGAACAACATCCCGGTTGCCGACGAGAAAACCGCCGCCCCAGGTGAAACCACCGCCGTGGATGAGAAAGAAGGTTGGACGCACAGTTTCACTGTCATTAAAATATCGCGGTAACTGTTGGGATAATCCATCCCATAGCAAACATCATTGATGTACCGGTGGCCGTTATTGAATTCGAAAGTGAATTTTTTTCTTTTGAATAGAGCAGATCTTTTTCAAACTGCGAATTGCCGGTTTTAAGGCAAACCGCAACTGGATTTATAATAGACATATGTATCGGGTCATTCTCATTGATGATGAAGAAATTATTGTGCACGGGCTGCAGACGGTTGTAAACTGGCAGGCGTTTAACTGCACTGTGGTAGCGACCGCCTATGACGCCGCTTCCGGCGCGATCGCGATCCGCACGCACCGTCCGGACATCTTGTTCACCGATATCCGCCTGCCCGACAAAGACGGACTGACCATGCTGGCCGGGCTGAGAAGCGAATTTCCCAATATGCTGGTAACCGTTCTGACCGGATATACCGATTTCGAATATGCGC
>CALAEB010000122.1 GCA_937890875.1 uncultured Anaerolineaceae bacterium
GTCCCCGCTGTTGAAACCGGTGAGCGCGCCTTCCTGATAAAGCGCGGCAAAGGTCTCGATCGCTGCAGCCGTATCGGGGCTGTTGATATAGCCGGAAGCCGCCGTCTGGTCCTCATTCGTGAACGCGCCGCCCCATGTCCAGATAAACGGACCGATATTCCAGCCGGAAAGGGCGGGCTCATTCCAGCCCCAAATCTGCTGACCCTGAGCGTTGGTTCCGGCAATCTTGCGGATGGCCGCGGCCAACTCATCCGTTGTGGCCGGGACAGTCACACCGGCATCAGCCAGCATTTTTTCGTTGTAGAAAAGGATCTTGGTGTTGGTGTTCAGTCCGAGGCCGTAATAATGATCGCCGACTCTGGCTGTGCTCATCGCACTGTCCAGAAGCCGTCCGGAAACTTCCGGGAAATCAGGCATCGCTTCATCCAGAGACACCAGTACGTCCATTTTCTGGAACTCAGGCAGCCAGGCAATATCACAGCGGGCGACATCCGGCAGGCTGCCTGTGCTGGCACTGATCAGGATCTTGTCATGCAGTTCAGCCCATTCATGGGAAACCGCGTTCACCCTGATCCCCGGATTCTCGCTTTCAAATTGAGGAATGAGAACACTCATCAGTGTTTCATTCTCAGCAGATTGGGCACTATAATGGTGCCAGAAATCGATTACGATTTCATCCGTTTGTGGTTCTGGCGCCATTGCGCCGGCTGATATCGCTGACAGGCAAAGAACAGCCAACGCAAAAATGAGCGCCAGAGCTTTTTTATTCGTATTCATCTTTTACTCCTTTTTTAGTATTTGCACGGAACAAACGCCGACCGGCAGGACTGTCCGGGCGTTATATTCCGTGATATCCGAATGATAAAAATGATCCGCCGGGCCGACTTTTTCCGCCGGGCAGGCAAACGAATCCAGCAGGCTGCGATAGCGGCCTGGTCCGTTCAGCAGCGGCAGCGTGACTTGGTTTTGATCCGCCCCAAGGTTGATCACGACATAAACGGTCTCACCATTAAATTGGCGGATGAATCCATAGCTATTTTTGCCATCGTCGCACAAAACAGAGCGGAAAGTCCCGAAGCGAAAAACAGGATGGTCCCGGCGCAGTTGGATTAGCGTTTTGTACCAGGCCAAGAGTGACCGGTCCTGTTGCGCTTCGTCCCAAAGCATGCCCGCGCGGCAGTCCGGATCGTTTCCGCCGCTCATTCCCACTTCTTCCCCATAATAGACCGCCGGGGATCCACAGAAGGTCATCTGGAACGCAATCGCCGCGTATAATTTACGTTTATCGCCGCCGGCTTCATACAGAAACCTTGCCGTATCATGGCTGCCGATCAGGTTGTACATGACCGCGTTCGTTTCATCGCTGTATTTGGACAGCATCCGGTTGATCCGGCTGTCGAACAGGGTCGGGGAGATCTTTCCTTTGGCAATCCAATCGATCACCGCGCCGCGGAACAGATAATTCATGGCGCTGTCCATCTGGTCGCCTGAACCGACCAGACCGAACGCGTCGGTCCAGGTTTCTCCCAGCAAAAGCACATCGGGGTACTTTTGCTTCAGCGCTGAGCGGGCGATCTGCCAGGTCGTGCGTTCCACTTCATCCGCGACATCCAGGCGCCAGCCATCAATGCCGGCTTTTTCAATCCAATAAAACATTACGTCCAGAATCATGTCCCGCACATCCGGATGGGAAGTCCGCAGTTTGGGCATATAGGCATAATCGCCGACACATTCATAATTCAAAGGAGACATCGACAGCGGGAGGGATGAATAAAAGAACCAGTCGCGATAGCGGGAATTTTCCCCATTCGCCAGCAAATCGGCAAACGGCGGGAAACTGCGCCCGACGTGATTGAAAACGCCGTCCAGGATAACCCTTATCCCATAAGAATGCGCTTTTGCGACCAGTTCGCAGAGATCAGCCATTGTCCCAAAACCCGGATCGACCGAATAGTAATCCGTTGTGGCATATTTATGGTTGAATTCCGCTTTGAAAATCGGAGTCAGATAAATGCAATCGATGCCCAGTTCGTTCAGATAATCCAATTTTTCGATGATCCCGCGCAGATCACCGCCGAAATAATGATCATGATCCGGGATACTGTCCCAAGGGACGTATGCACAGTCGCTTTTCCCCGATCCCGTACGGCAGAACCTGTCCGGAAAAATCTGGTAAAACACGATCCCTTTTGCCCAGGCGGGAACCCGGAGCGAATCTTCTTCGTTCGCATACAAAAACTCGAAAAAGCCCGTATCCGGTTTTTCTTTGCTGATCCCGTCGTCCGTGCAGAAAAATATGTTCCCCGTTTGATCGGTCAACTCAAAATAGTATTTTATATAATGTACCGGTTCAGAAAAGAAAACCGTTGCCCGAAAATCGTCATGAAGCGCATCGCGGTAAACAGGTATGAGAAAATGGGATTGAACAGATTCTGGGTACGGGTCACTGCGTTTCCAATACAGCAGCCGGCATGAGGCAAGGTCCGCTTTGGCGGCGGAAAGCCGGAAAACGAGCTGGTCCCTGGCTGTCGGATAAATAAATTCTCTGGTTCCCCGATGATTGATGGCTTCAAGATTCACAATTGATTTTTATCCCTTCGTTTTGCTGGCATATTAAAAAGATCAGTTTTTTCTGTTCGTGGATTCTCGTTCGTATAATCGGGTGTTGATCAACATCTGCTGGCGGTTCCCGTTTTCTTCAATCGTCTTGAAAAGAATCATAGCGGCCTGTTCTCCGAGCAGAAACGTATCAATATCCACTGCCGTCAGGTTGGGTTCCGTATAGCGCGCAAGCGGATAATTATCAAACGTGACAATGCCAACATCCTGCGGGATCCGTAAGCCGCGTTTTTTCACGGCGGAAATAACACCATACGCAATCGCGTTATCGCTGCAGATGAAAGCGTCCGGGCGGTGATCCCGGGACAATAAATCCAATGCGGATTGGCAGGCCGTTTCGCTCGTGCCGTCACACTCCGAAATAAACCCATCCTTAAGTGCCAGGTGCTGTGCCTCCAAACCGGAACGAAACCCGGCCACGCGGTTGCGCATGAACACCAGTTCCTGGCTCTCACCCACAAACGCAATGGATCGATACTCCTGCGCGGCCAAATGCTGAACAGCAAGTTCACTTCCCTGGGAATTGTTCACATCGACCCAGTTAACCTCATTTTTCGAAATTCCCGGTTCGCCCAGGATGACAAACGGGAAACGGAGTTTCAGGAGCCGGTTCATTAATTTTTGGCTGACAATGGAAGGCGGAATAATAATGCCATCCGCTTTTTTTGCATAAACCAATTGCTCAATCGGAGAAACCGACGAAGAATCGTCATTCGTTATAATCAGGTTGAACCCTCTGGCTTGCGCAACCTGTTCGATTCCGAAAACGCTGCGATTAAAGAATTGGTTTGCGAATGATTTCGTGTCCTCCGCGTTAATGACCAACGCGATGGCTTGGGAGCTGCCGGTGGCAAGATTCCGCGCCAGACTGTTCGGATGGAAGTTCAGTTCCTCCATCGCGGCAAAGATCTTTTCCTTTGTCTCGCTGGAAATGGCCGCTTTCCCATTCATCACACGGGAAACCGTGGACGGGGAAACGCCGACTTTTTTCGCAATATCATGAATTGTGACAGCCATCATTCCTCCATGCAACCGTTTGCTCTTTTCATATCCGGAAAATATACTTTATTCATCATGAAGAGCAAAAATACAGACTATGGCTAATGCAACCGGTTGCATTAACCATAGTCTGTCGGCAAAGGTTTGTCAACATGACGAAAGTCATATTAACCAATGGATCTTTTGGGATGGCACTTCAGTAGTTGGGGATTCACATAAACTGCCGTCCCGAAGAAAACAGGTTAGTTCTTCCGGGACGGCAATTGTCAGCTTGAATTTCCGGTTTATCTTTATGAAAAAGTGACCCCGCCTTCGAGGATAATATTGCAATAGGGAGCACACTCCCCGGTCCGGATATGCGCTTTCACTTTTTGGGACATCGCTTTGATCTCTTCATACGGTCTGGCTTCTACCGGAAAACCAGCACCGATCATCTCATTCAACCGATGATAGGAGGCTGCGTTTTGCGAAATCATCTCAGCGCTGATATAAGCCTTCTGGACCTGCAATTCGGATAATACCGCTCTCAGCACATCAAAGAACCCCGGAATCCCCGGGGAGACAGCCAGATCCACAAACAGGACATCGTCACCGAAAGGCATTCCGGCGTCACCGATTAGAATCGTATCAAAATGCTCCAGTTCCGCAACAATTTTTGATATCTCACCATGTAAAATCCCACTCTTTTTCATCGTCTTTCCGGCTCCTTGTATGCTGGTGATTCAATTCCGTATCCGAAAACCGAATTCAAAAACAGTCTGCTGATCGTTTTTTTTGAACCAGTTTTTCATGCTGCAAAGCCCGTTTCTAATTCGGGTTAATCTCCGCAGAGCAAAAAAAGCGCGAAACGCACCCGAGCGAGCGGGCATCCGTCAATGATTCATGAACGGGTGTCAGCCATGCACGTAGGTTTCCCAGCCGAGATAACCCTCAAATGCCTCCGTCAGAATTTCAGCCAGGCTCTCCTTTGCCACAGCCACATGATGCTCGAACCCGTTCAGGCAGACAAACCGCATCAGCCCCTGAAGGTCATGAATTTCCACGACCGCCCGCGCGCCGAAGGTTTTCAACTCGTCATCAACAAAGCTGCCTTCGCTCGTATAAGCCCGGATGCATCCGTTCACATCGTCAGTTGAGACGCGGGCAAAGGTCAGTTTTCCCGCCGGAATACTGCCGTCAATCGTTCCCATCGTTTTTTCGGTTCCGATCGTTGTGGCCAGAATCTTCGCGTTGCTCATACAGCCGGAAGGCGTATAGCTTTTCGCAAAGTTTCCGCAATGGAACAATACACATTTATCTTTCTCCCCGCCATAATTATTGTTCCAGTCAACCAAGATGGAAGGCGCATTCCCTGCTAGCTGCAGCGCATACATGGAGACAATTCCGGTCACATCGGTTTCACAGGCGGAAGGCATCAGGTCCTCACTCATCATGCTCATCAGCGTGCAAACATTGATCCCAAAATTCTCCTGGACAGAATTCCAGCATTGAATCGCCGTCGCATCGATTTGATTCTCCGCAATCCACCGGTCAAGAACTGCCTTAAATTTCGCCATCCGCAGAATAGCAGCGGACGGAATACCCTCATGCGGGATATAGGCGTCAATTTTTTCCAAAGCCGTCTTTACAACGTGGTCGTCATCCGATAAACGGGAAGCCGGACCGATGATCTCGGAAAGGTCAGCCGTCACGACGGATATTCCGGCATTTTCCAGCAGTTTTTCGCTATAGCGCACGGTATTAAACGCCGTCGGCCGGGCACCGACCGCGCCTAAACGGGCATTCTTCATTCCCCCAACCACCCGGCAGACCGCGCTGAATTTTCTCAAATCGGACAAAAAGCTCTCTTCGGCAGGATAAACACAATGATCCGTTGTCACAGAAAAACTGTAGCCATACTGGCGAAGATTATTACAGACAGAGATCTTTCCGCAGAACGAATCCCGCCGATGGGCGACATCCAGTTTTTCCGGATCGTCCGGAAAAGCCTGGACCAAAATCGGTTTGCGAAGGCCGGACAGCCGGATCGTATCCGCAATTCCGCGTTCATCGCCGAAATTCGGCAGACTGACCAGAATCCCGTCAATTTCATCGGCGTGCTTTTTGAATAATTCCGCACATTCCTGCGCATGAGCATAGGTTGTAACAGCTCCGTGCACACCGGAATTTTCATTCAAGGCGATATAATCGATCCCCAGTTCATCCAGCGCAGAAAACATCTGCATCCGGGCATCAATCACCAGATCTGCCGGGAAAAAATCCCTTGACCCAAAAAGTACAGCAATAGTTATTTTCTTCATACCCTCTCCTTACAAACGCTTCCTGTCCTCTGAGAATTTGCCGCTGCCATCCGGACAAAATTTACGCTTCGTCAATTCGTTGACCGCCATCATCATTACAGTGAAACATCCCGAAACACAGACCGCTCCGATTGATAACGCGGCAGCTTGCTCCTTTTTTCATTTCTTTCCTGAAGGTTCAATTCCAACGCAATTGAACCGCCGGAAAAGAAATGAAGGAACGGCAGTCTTGCCGTTCCTTCCCAACCATTAACAAAAACTATTCGCAGGAAGTCACGCCTTCAATCGGCGCAAATTTCTCATACATACAGGCATTTTCAGCGTTGATGAGAACGCAATCGATCGATTGTTTTTCTTCCTTCTCAAACTCACCATTGGTCAGGTAATAGTCAGCCTGATCGACCGCAGCGATCGAAATTGTTGCAACAGGCTGAAGACCGGTGGCTTTAATTCCGCCGTCACGGATGGACTGGATCACATCGTCCGAACCATCGAACCCCATTACAATGACATCTCCTTTTCCCGCGGCTACCAAAGCGGCATGCGCACCCAGCGCCATGGTATCATTCCCGCAGATAACGCCCTTAACATCCGGATGGGATTGAAGCATGGTTTCCATTTTCGCAAACGCCTCGTTTTGGTCCCAATTGGCTGTATCCTGAGCGATCATCTCCATATCTTCGTATTCGTCGATCACATCATGGAAACCCTGGGAACGGACATGCGCGTTCGTATCGGTATCCCTTCCGGTCAGTTCGATATAGGTACCTTCTTCGCCCATCAGCTCAACAAAATACTCGGCCACCATCGAAGCGCCCTGGTAGTTATTGGAAACGATCTGAGCCGCCGCGATTCCTTCTTCGCTGATCTCACGGTCGATCAAAAATGTCGGGATGCCCGCGTCCTTGGCTTTCTGAACCGCGCTGACCGTGGCGTCGGCGCCGGCGTTATCCAGAATGATGGCAACCGCACCTTCCGCAATCGCGGTCTCAAATAACTCCATCTGCTTATTCGCATCATCATCATGCGAAACAGATTTTGTTGTATATCCGAGTTCTTCCGCTCTGGCAACCGCAATTTCAGCTTCCGCGCCAAAAAACGGATTTGCGTGGGACGGCGTAATCACATAAATCAATCCTTTGCTTTCCGCGGCCGAAACAGCGGCGACCGTGCCAAGCACGAGTGCAAGAACAACAACCAAAATTAAACTCTTTTTCATTTTTTCCTTCCTTACTCTTATGACCATATTTTTTTATTTACGAACCGGAATTCGTAATACACACACCCAATTGAATCATCCAGCCGTCACACAGATTCTTTCCCTTCCGACTGCTGCGTCAGCGCAACCCGTTCCTGCAGCCGGCGCTGTCCCTGATCAATGATGACCGCCAAAACAATTACAATTCCTTTCGCCACCTGTTGCCAGAACGAAGATACACCCGCCATCACCAGGCCATCGGACAAGATGCCGATCACAAACGCACCGATCACCGTGCCGCCGATACCGCCGATGCCGCCGGCCAGCGAAGCCCCGCCGAGTACCACAGCCGCAATCGCCGTCATTTCATAAGAATCACCGGTCATCGGATGGGATGCGACCAGCTGGGAAGCGATAATCAGCCCCACAACGGAAGAACAAAAACCGGAAATGGCATAAACTCCGACTTTCGTCCGGTCAATTGAAACACCTGACATTTGCGCCGCTTTTTCATTTCCGCCGATTGCATAAACGTGCCGCCCCAACGGCATTTTTTTCGTCACAAAAATCGCGACCAGCATAAAAACCAGCATGATCCAGATGCTGTAACTGATCCCCAGGAAACTGCCCGCGCCCAGCTGCGGGAAACCGGTATTGCCCAATTCTTCCCGGCCGACCAGATTCGGGAAAGTCAGCCCGTTCGACCGGATCTTCGCGAAGCCCCGCGCAACATACCACATTCCCAAGGTAGCAATAAACGCAGCCACATTAAATTTCGCGATAATTAAACCGTTAATAATTCCGCAAATCGTTCCGATTCCCATCGTCAGAATGAGCACCATCGGGATGGACGGATAATAAGTATTTGCTCCGATGGTAATTCCTTCATTGATAAAACCGCCGGCCATCATCGCGCACAGCCCGGCAACCGAACCGACAGAGAGATCAATCCCGCCCGTCAGAATAACAAAAGTCATCCCAATCGCCAGAATCGCATAAATTGCAACATGTTTCGTCATAACAACCAGATTGGTTGAATTCAGAAAATTCGGAACAATAATCGTGAACAAAACAAACACCACAATCAGCGCAATAAATGCGCGGCCTTTCATCACGATTGATTGAACTTTGAGCCAATTGGTATTTCTCTTTTTAATTTCAGGCATGCGCGCCTCCTTTAAGTTCGTGACCGATAGCGGATGCGGTGACAAGCGCTTCTTCGGTTGCTTCTTCCCGCAAAAACTCACCGGTGATTTTTCCTTTCGACATAACGAGAATCCGGTCCGCTATTGCAATCACCTCTTTCAATTCCGTTGACACAAAAATGATCCCATATCCCTGTGACGCAAGCTTATTCACGATCTGAAAGATTTCGGACTTCGCGCCAACATCGATCCCGCGGGTCGGCTCATCCAATAATAAGATGGTCGGATCGGTCAATAACGCTCTTGAGACCACAACTTTCTGCTGATTTCCTCCGCTGAGGGAAGTGATCAGACGGTTCGGATCCGACACCTTGATACTGATTTCTGAAATCTTTTCCGCAACAGCCTTTTTCTCCTCTTTTTTCGAGAGAGAAAACCCTTTGATATATTTCCTCAGGCTCGAAAGGACAATATTCCCTCCTACGGACATCGTCTGAACCAGGCCGTCGACCTGCCGATTTTCCGGGACAAGAATGATTCCATCCATGATTCTGCCGGTAATCTTTTTACTTCTCACTTCTTTTCCATGAATAAAAATCGTACCGGTCGCATCTTTCGCGCAGCCGCACAAACATTCAAACAACTCGGTCCGTCCCGATCCGACAAATCCATATAAACCCAGGATCTCGCCTTTTCGGACAGTGAAACTGACATGATCGACCGAATATCCGCCGCCGATGCGCGGGAGGGTGATATCTTCAACTCGCATCAACTCTTCCCCGAGCTCCCGTTTCTGATAATATGTGAACATCCCCTGTTTTTCACCGACCATCCATCGGATGATCCACGAAAGGTCGATATCCCGGATTTTTGCGGCTGCCACCCTTTTTCCGTCGCGTAAAACGGTCACATAATCTCCGATCTGCATCAACTCTTCCAATTTGTGGGAAATATAGACAATTGTCACACCCTTTACCAACAGCTCACGCATTAATTGAAACAGGACCGTGACTTCCGAATTGGACAATGCGGAGGTCGGCTCATCCATAATCAGAATTCGCTTGTTTTCCGAAATCGCCCGGGCAATTTCAATAATTTGCTGCTGCCCAACCCGCAACTCGCCAACCAATCGATCGGGATCGATGGGCTGTTCCATTTGGTTTAAAATCCGGACAGTCTCCTCACGTTGAACCTTATTCGAAACAATTCCCTGGTTGAGTTTTTCCCGTCCGATAAAAAGATTTTCAGTTACGGTCAGATTTGGAAAAATCATCATTTCCTGAAAAATGATCCCGATTCCGTTCTTCCCGGCTTCAATAATTGAACTGTTTTCGATTTGTTTTCCATTCAGGTACAATTGTCCGGATGTGGGCTGTTCGACGCCGGCCAAAATCTTCATCAGAGTTGATTTCCCGGCTCCGTTTTCACCGACCAGGACATTTACCTTTCCCCGATATATTTCAAAATCCACTTCATCCAGCGCAACAGTACCGGGATAAATCTTGGTGATTTTTTCCGCCCGGAAGATCACTTCCTCCTGTTCCGATGGCGGATTCTCTGCGGCGGCTTTTCTCTCTGCTTTCTCGGTCATGGTCATGGTTTATTCCTCTTCTTCGACATATACCGGAGAAATTGTGACCGTATCCAAATTAATTTTGGTTTGATTGGTCGTCAGGATCGTAAACATTCCTCCGAAACTGATCTTCTTCCCAACCATCTCAGGCCAATTAAATTGATTAAAAACCGTATCGCCGACCCGTTTATTGATCTCCTTGGAAACCTGTCCATATTCCGTCTGATCCTTAAAATCGCCGAATTCAATAAAGCCGGAACCATCCCGAATCGATTCTCCGCTGATTTTCGGTCCGATATTGAGAAACACCTGAATATTTCCATCATAATGATCCAACTGAATTGTGGCGACCCCGTTTTTAGACGAAACATCGACCGATTCAACCGTTCCGGTTCCGCGAACGCGATAGTTATAAGCGCCGCTGACCGATATTTTTGCAAACTCTGCCGATTTCTCAAGGTTTTCCCCGATCGCATCCAGCACGACTGCCAGATCAATCGAATCTTCCTGAACCGCAGGCAGCAACTTGCTATCCCAAATACTATCAACAAAAGCGACACGATCAAATTTCTCGGATTCAACGACGGCAGCCTGTTCCTGTGTATTGACTACCGTAAATTGCGTTGAACCCCACGCCAGAAAAGCAATAATGACAACAAGCCAAATAATCCATTTAATCTTTTTCCCCATCGATTTATCCCTGCTTTCAAGAAAGGATCTTTTTTACAGCATCAAGCCAACCGGCATAGATTTCATCGACTTTATCTTTCGGCATTTGCGGCGCGTATTTCGAAAAGCCGGTTTCGATTTGCCGCAGTTCATCCAACCCGCGATAGGTTCCAACTGCTAATCCGCCGGAAAAAACCGCTCCAAGCGCCGAAAGGTCAACCAAGTTGGAAGCCCACAGTTCACGCTGGTTCAGATCCGCGACAAACTGCATCAGGAACCGGTTTCTGGCCGCGCCGCCATCCGCATTTAGCTGGAGAAGCGGAATTCCGGCATCTTTTCCCATGACCCGCAGAACATCCGTCACAGTGAAACCAATTCCTTCCAGCGCCGCGCGCGCAATATGTTCCTTTGTCACGCCGGGAGTTAAACCGAAAATCGCTCCCTGTACATCAGATCGCCAATACGGCGCACTGAATCCGACAAAAGAAGGAACAAAAATAACCCCGCCGTTATCCGGAACAGAAACCGCTAAAGCCTCACTTGCTTCCGCACTCGGGATCAGATTCAACTGATCTTTGAGCCAGGCAACCACCGCACCGGTAAAATTTGTTATCCCCTCGAAAGCGTAAGTCGGTTCACCCTGCAGCACCCAAGCGAGCGCGGTCACAATTCCATTCTCAGAAAATTTCTTTTCATGCCCGATATTCATCAGGATCGAAGAACCGGTACCAAAAGTTATTTTCGCCATTCCGGGATCAAATCAGCGTTCGGCGAAAAGTGCAGCCTGGGAATCCCCCATCACGCCGGCAATGGGGATCGGTTTGGGAAGAATCCCTTCAAGGTCCGTTTCACCAAAAACGGAGGCGCTTTCCTGAACTACAGGCAATTCAATGGGCGGCAACCCGAACAT
>CALAEB010000123.1 GCA_937890875.1 uncultured Anaerolineaceae bacterium
GGCCGATGAACGCTGCTTCGCGATCAGCCGGTCTTCCAGATAGAACTGTGTAAACAACTGCCGGTACCGTGCCAGCAGCGGTTCCCCCAGCCCGAACAGCTTGATTTCTTTCACTGTGTCATTGCCGGTGAGCAGCATTTCGATATAGTTGAGCAGTCTTGCTTCCGGTGCCCGGTGGTTAACCACCCGGAATGCCCGTTCGGCGTACTGCGACTGAGATAAGAACGAGGGAATCGCGGTAATAAAAACGACCAGTGCCAGCCAGGGGCTGAAATCCCACAGCAGAACCACCAGCGAGAAGATTGTGATGATCTGCTGCCCCATTTGCAGTGTCGCATTAACGATGTTCAGGGCGCTGACGTCCGCCTGGCGGCGGGCATTTTGAAGTGTGTCATAAAAATCGGGATTTTCAAAAAACTGCAGATCCAGGCTGATCGATTTGCGGATAATCAGGCTGTTGACATGGTTTACCAGTTGGTATTGCAGGATTTTATCAAAATACGTCCGCAGCGTGCCGACTACCGAACTGACCAGAACAAGCCCGAATTCCAGCAGAAGATAGGGTCCGACAAAACGCAGTCCGTCCGCAGGAGACAGCTCCTGCCCGACCGCGGTCATGATGGAATCGATGATCAGTTTCCCCGCCCAAGCCTGCGCCGCCGGCAAAAAGGAACTGATCAAGGTCAGGCAAACCTCCACCAATGCCGCGGATTTGCTGGACGTCCACACCAGCCGGAACGCTTCCGGTGTATTCCGCAGTGCGGCGAAAAAAGACTGCACCTGACGCGTTACCCGTTCCGGGATGGAACCGTTTTCCTGGATTTTTGAATCTTGTCTGTCTGAATTCAATTGTGTTCCTCACTTTCGTAATCAGGGTCAGCGGACAGAAAAGCGGCGGAATAATACAGCCGCGGTTTAAGTATGGTTGGAACGTCAAAAGTCAAATTGCTAAAATACAGAACAACAAATAACGCCTTTTGGAAAATATTGCTCCTTTGACACTTTAACCAATTATGCCATGCGTTCAAAAAATAAGCGGAAATCCGATATAGCGGGAGCTTTTCTTCCAAACCATGCGTGATCCGCCCGACATCCGGCAGAAATTCAAATTTTGCGGGATCTTTTCGGGCAGAAAGAATATTCGAATGATAAGCGCCTGCTGCACAACAAAAAAAAGATCCTTTCAGAATCAAAAGGATCTTTTTACCGATACAATCTTTCGTTACACAACCGCCTGAGCGCCGGCCATTTCCGGCTGGTACAAATATGCCGTGCTGTGCCGTTCAATCAGTTGACCGGAGGTCTGGATGTGGCAAAAAGGATATTCCGGATGTTTGATCCGTTTCAGCAGAATCTCAACCGCAAGTTTCCCAATGAACGAACGGGAAATTCGCATCGTTGTCAGCGCCGGCGTGTTAATCGCGCTGAACGGGATATCATCCACGCCAATAATCGAGACATCGGCCGGAATCCGGTATCCGCTTTCCTGCAGCGCTTTCATCGCACCGATCGCAATGGTGTCATTGTCCGCAAAAATCCCGGAGGGGATTACGGCCGAGTCCCGCGCAAGATAAGCTTTCATGTCTTTGTATGCGCCCTGCAAGGTCGGCGTCAGCGGAATAACAGCGGCGCTTTTCAAAGCCAGCTTATTCAGCGCGGCCTCAAACCCGACCTGCCTTTTTTCGAAATTCGCCACCCGCACGCTGCTTTGGAAATGACCGATCGCCCGGTGACCTAATCCATACAGATAATGGACGGCCTCAAACGCAATATCTTCATTCGCCATGACGATGGCATCCACCCGTTCAAAATTCATCGGGTTATCAATCACAACCAGCGGCGCTTTGATCTGGTACATCATCTGGATCTGCTCCTCGCTCATTTCCGATCCGAGCAGAACCACGCCGTCCAGCGGCTTTGCGGCGACCATCCGGAAGGTCTCGGCGGCTGTGTCCCGGTTGCATCCGGTCATAATCAGGTCATAGGAACACCGGCGGCATTCGACCTCAATATGATCGATGATGGACGCAATAAAGCCCTGGTTTTCCTCAACCACCATCCCATGCGCGGCATATTTGACAAACCGGATACTGCCCCGCAGATTTTTCTTCCTGTTTTGTGGAAGAGCATAATTCAGCTCCTCCACAACCTTTTGAATCCGTTTGCGGGTTTCATCACTGATGCCTTCTTTATTGTTCAGCACCAGCGATACCGTAGCCGGTGAAACACCGGTGAGTGCGGCAATTTCTTTAATCGTCATTCAACGGTTTCCGTTTTTCCGGCCACAAACTCGGAAAAACCCTGCATCAGCAAATCAGCCACCGCGGCACCGGGGTCCAGCAGATCCCGTGATTGTTCGCCTCTGCCGGCTGCTCTTCCATGCTGCGCCAGCATGCCCCGGGTATTCAGAAAGCCATCATGAGCCGCGGCCGCGGCGCGCTTCGCCGCTTCCGCCAGCGGTTTGCCATCCGCGGCATCCGCCTTTAATACCCCGACTGCGCCATACAGCCCGTCCAGAAATGTCTTATCTCCGACCTGGGCTTTTCCGCGGCTCTGGACACCGTCAAAATACGCCTGAAAAAAATCGGCGACGGTTTGATCATCCATTTCCGTTTTTCCTTTCAGCGCCTTTCCGACCGCCATCAGTCCGGAAGCCATCAAAGTCCCCATCGTTGAGGGAACCGCAGTGGACATCGCTTTCCCCGCGCTGTAAGCCAGTTTCCCAATATCGGTTTCATCCATCTCCGCAATCGCTTTGCTCGCGGCGGCAAAGCCATCGCCCATGGTCAGTCCAAGATCACTATCCCCGACATGGCTGTCCAGTTCAATGAGATAGTCCCGGTTCCGGCCCATTACTTCCGCCCAATGTTGCATTATCTGCTTGAGATCACTTGCCTGCAGCATGCTTTGCCTCCCAGATCAATATTGAAATTGTTTAAAGAATGGTGTGTCCGCGGGCGCGGCTAACAATTCTTTCAGCTCGTCATCGAGTTTCAACAGTGAAATGGACGCGCCGGCCATTTCCATGGAGGTTGCATACTCGCCGACATAAGTATGGAAAATCTTAATCCCTTTTTCAGAAAGAACCTGGTTAATCCGGCGGAACATGACATACTGCTCCTCCAGCGGCGTTGCACCCAAACCGTTCACCAGCACAGCGACCTCGTCTCCTTTTTCATAAGGGAGATCATCAATAATCTGATTCAGCATTTCATCCACAATCGTATCCGCAGGAATCAGTTTTCCGCGGCGGATGCCCGGCTCGCCATGAATTCCCATCCCGATCTCCAGTTCATCATCCGCCAGTTCAAAACTCGGATGACCGACGCGCGGAACCGTGCAAGGCGTTAACGCGACGCCCATCGTCCGCACATTTTCGCACACTTTCTCAGCGACACGTTTTACGTTATCCAGGTCCAGCAGTTTCGCGGCAGCCGCGCCGGCACACTTATACACGAAGAAAATTCCGGCCACACCGCGCCGGGTGTTCTTCGCGCCCGGTTTCACCGGCGCGCCGGAAGCGACATCATCGCCGGCCACCACGGATTCCACCCGGATATCCTCTTCAAAATCCGCCATTTCGGCAGCCATATCAAAATTCAGGATATCGCCGCCGTAATTCCCGTAAATATATAACACACCGGCGCCGGAGTCGATCGCTTTGGTAACCGCCAGCATTTGTTCGGCGCTCGGTGACTGGAATACATCTCCGATCGAGCACCCGTCCAACATCCCCTCGCCGACATAACCGAGAAACAGCGGCAGATGGCCGGAGCCGCCGCCGGTCGCGATCCCGACTTTTCCCGGGACTTTCTTCACGGAAACCAGACAATGGAGGTCATTCTCAACATAGTTAACCTGATCCGGGTGAGCGGCATAAATGCCTTCGAGCATTTCAGTGATGAAACCTTCAGGAGTGTTAATTATTTTTTTCATTACATTTCCTTCCTATTTCCTCTGTTGGATTTTTTTACAGTTCAATGTTTACAAAATCATCTTCCGCATATTCGACGACAACGCAATCATTCACATAAGTCCTTTCCGGAAGCGCAATCACGACATGCGCCGTTTGCGCATCCACCGGAAACGGGCACATATGCCACACACCGGTTTTCAGCGTCACAAAGGTCCCTCTCGGAATGAGAAAAGCTTCCGTCAATTCCGGCACAGGTTTATTCGAGGCCGGAGCGACATGAATGACGATATCCGCATCCAGCGCAATCAGGCCTTCGCGGGTCAGGTTATGATACTCGGCCGCCTTCACAACGAACGCCGCCGGTTTTTCAATCACCAGCGGCGAGAAGCCGACCGGCATGGTTCCCGAAACCGGCAAGGTGACCCTGTCCGGGAAAAACCCGCCGATGCCAAAGCCGGAGGGATTCAGAAAATCGGT
The DNA here is from genome assembly GCA_937890875.1 of uncultured Anaerolineaceae bacterium. Taxonomy (GTDB): domain Bacteria; phylum Chloroflexota; class Anaerolineae; order Anaerolineales; family Anaerolineaceae; genus Flexilinea. The sequence continues at coordinate 4,394 of CALAEB010000123.1, forward strand.
ATACTCGCCGAACGTTCCAAACGCTTCTTCAGATAATTTCTTCGCCTTAATCGTTTGCATCTTTTCTCCTATGATCGTTCATGTCTTCTTTCAATCAACTTCATGCCGGCCATTACCAGAACCAGAATCAATCCCCAGGCAAACGTCTTGACAAACGCGTTGATGCGCAGGATATTGAAAGCGCTGGAAACCAATTGAAGCAGCAGAATGGACATCACAACGCCTGCCACTTTTCCGCGTCCGCCATCCGGGTTAACCCCGCCCAGAACAACGATCAGCAAGGTCAGCAGCGTGTAGGACGAACCGTAATCCGATTTGGCGGAATTATACCGGGACGCCATTAAGATTCCGGAAAAGCTCCCGAAAATCCCGGAGATCATATACGTCTGCATCGTTATACGCAAATTGTTGATTCCGGAAAATTTGGAGGCGACCGAATTCGTCCCCATCAGATACAGGCGCTTCCCATAAACCGTGTTATTTAAAAGATAATTCAGCCCCAGCGCGATCAGGACAAAAATAATGGCGCCGGTCGGAATTCCCAAAATCGTGCCGTTCGCGATGTTATTGAAAGCGGCCGGCAGCCCGGTAATGGCCGGACCTTTCGTTATGATCAGACCCAGCCCCGTGTACAGCTGCAGTCCGC
>CALAEB010000124.1 GCA_937890875.1 uncultured Anaerolineaceae bacterium
CACAGATACAATCGATTCGATCGGTGGAATGATGGTACCTTTATCAACGATCATTATTGGATGCAAACTGGCTGAGATTCGGCCTAAAGAGATTCTAACTGACAAATTGTCTTATCTTGTTTCATCATTCCGGCTGTTGGTTTTCCCAGTAATCCTCTACCTGGTTCTCAAACCCTTCAATCTTAGCAATGTACTGACAGCCAGTATGGTTATTTTGACTGGATTGCCATCAGGCGCACTGAACGTTATTGTCGCAGATAAATTCCATTGCGATGAGTCATTCGCTGCAAGAGCTGTGTCTCAAAGCACTTTTCTGATGGTCTTTTCTTTGCCACTGTTGTTTGTAATCTTGAGCCGTTGAGAAGGGAAAATCTATGGAAATCGGCTTGTTTACCTCTGGATATCAACGCAATCCGCTGGACAACATATTTGAAGATGCCGCAAATTTTGGGTACAACTTCATTGAACTGTGGGGCGGACGACCACATGCTTATGCCCCGGATATTCTCAATGGGGATGCAAAAAGAATCCGGGACTTGAGCAGAAAATACAGGATGCCGATTACTGTATATACGCCTGAAATGAACGCATATCCTTTTAACATCATGGCTGGCAGCGAATCAATGAGAATCGATTCAGTTAATTACGTAAAAAGGGCTATTAAAGCTGCGAAGGAAATCGGTTCGGAGTATACCCTTATCTCGGCAGGGCATGGCGGTTATATGGAAAATACGGTTACACTACGGACTCGATTGCTTAAATGTCTTCTGGAGATTAGTGATTTTGCTGCTTCGGAGCATCATAAAGTGCTTCTTGAGCCATTGACAATATACGAGAGCAATATCTGTACAACTGCCAATGAGTTAAAAAATCTGCTTGACGAGGTCAATTCCGAGTATTTATTGGGAATGTGTGATGTTGTCGTTCCTTTTGTACAGCATGAATGCATTCTAACTTATTTAAATAAACTAGGTTCTAAATTGCATCATATACATGTTGTCGACAGTGATGGAAAATATGAAAAGCACATCATGCCTGGTGACGGTGTTTTGCCTCTTGATGAGCTATTACCTGCACTAAAACAAGCTGGTTATGATAAAACACTGACGATCGAATTGGTAACCGGATATATGAATGAACCTCGTTTGTTCGCAAATAGAGCTATCAAACGGATAAGGTCCTATTTAGCTTAATGTTTATGAAGCTTTCTGAAAAACGCTACCGTGATACCATTTGGTTCTTGGAGTGATTTTTTTTGATTGTAACTATGGGTGAATTATGAGAATTGCAGCGGCAGGAGATAATTGTATTGATTATTACGATGAAACGGGGACCTGCTTTTGTGGGGGAAATTCAGTCAATGTGGCAGTATATACTGTTCGATTGGGAAATGACGCGTCGTATATTGGTGCAGTAGGAGATGACAAATTTGGGACATTGATGTGTGATGGTTTGAATCAAAAAAGTGTTGATATTTCGCATATAAAGGTACTGCATGGTAGCACTGCCCTGACGCATGTGTCCTTGGTAAACGGGGATCGTGTTTTTACAAGGTATGATGAAGGAGTGATGGGTAATTTTAAACTAACCGAGGCCGATATCCAGTTCATTCATTCACACGATTTGTTTGTTTCAGGGTTTTGGGGAAGGACCATTAATGATTTGGAACAAATCAAAGCAGGCGGAATACTGACTGCTTTTGATTTTGCTACAAAGCTTGATGATCCTACAGTGATTCCAGCCTGCCGGTTTGTTGATTATCCTTTTTTCTCTTATGATGAAGGCAGAGATGAATATATTGAAGATTTTATGAAACAAGTATCAGCAACAGGATCAAAGGTTGTAAGCGTGACGATGGGCGTTAAGGGCAGCCTGTGTTATGACGGCTCTGAGTTTTATTCTTTCGGTTTGATCCCATGCAGAGTAGTGGATACGATGGGCGCTGGCGATTCGTATATTTCAGGCTTTTTGAAAGGCGTCCTTGAAAGGAAAGCGATTCCTGAGTGCATGAAGATGGGCGCTGAAAATGCTGCGGTCACACTTCAGTATAGCGGTGCATGGTAATCTTCAACGGCCAAACAGTGAGGCTAGACAATGATTTGAAATCTGTCGCAATTGATCAACTGTAACCCACAGAAAAGAATGTTTTCTGATCTGTCATATGAAGTGGATGTAATCTTTAGAAGCGGAAATCCTTTAGTAACTTTAAGATGGTTGGCATCTTCGGGTGTTGCTCGGATGATCGTGAGTTCGCGTCGAGTGTGATAGACTTCCAGCGATTTTTTTTCTTTGATTGTCTTTATCAACTCTCTATTATTCATATCCTCATCAAGCAGGAAGCTGAAACTGTCAGGAAATTGGTTCGTTTCAACTGCGATCGGTTCATCATCAGCATAGCGAATCCTAGTTAGAACGATGATCATCTCATTTTCTTTTTTCAATCCAAGCCTTTTTGAAATCATCTCATCTGCGAGGATTTTTTTGCATTCAAGCGTTTTGCTGCTGGGGGTCATACCGCTCATTCTGCAGGCATCTGAGAAACTGATCACAGTTTGAAGGTTCTTTTTAAATTTGGGTTTGGTGACAAATGTTCCTTTCCCTTGTTTTTTTTCTACCAGCCCTCTTTCAACCAATTCTGAAACGGCCCGTCTGGATGTAATGATACTTACGCCGTATTTATCTGCTAGATCAAACTCGGAAGGCAACTTACCTGTTTTGTCAAATTCTCCTGCTTCAATTCGAAGAAGCAAAGCTTCTTCAAGTTGTTTGTATAAAGGGATTGCACTTTCAGCAATAAGGTCCATAGTTCTCCTATTTACTGCCTAAAAAGAAAATTTTCGTTGCGAAGTTCCTGTATAATGTTATATATAACATATTATAACATCTTATTCTATTGTTGAATTATTCTAATGGAATGCGAGAACTCGAAAATAGATAGGGCAAGTAATTATCTGAAAAATCAGGCCTGTAACTTCCAAAGTCGGAAACTGACTGTGAAGCCTATGGACAAGTGGAATCCACATTCGCTCACAGGATTTACATCGCTGATTTCCATCAGAATTGCAGTGATCAGTTGCAACCAGGCTGCTTCATTGGGAAAGATGCTCACGAATTAGGTCTCTTAAATATCTCACAATGTAACCCTTCCAATTTTCCAGCTGTTCGGATGGTTTGGCTTTCCGTCAAGGATGTGTTTATATCCTGTTGGGTACTGGTACTTGCAGAGCGTACGCTTCGCGCCGCTCGACATGACAAGATTTTTATTTTGACACTTAAACCAACGCTGGAATGGTTATTGACTTGGCCGGCTGCGGAACGCCTGCGGCGAGAGCCCGGTATATTTGCGGAAAACCCGGCTGAAATACGCGGGATCATAGAAGCCGAGATGGCAGGCGATCATCGTAACGCTGTCCGAAGACTGCAAAAGCAGCTCCTTCGCTTTTTGGGTTCGCAGACGGTTCAGATACTCCCAGGGCGTCATCCCCACTTCCGCGCAGAAAATATGTGTCAGGTAATTCTCGCTGACGCCTACGGCCCGTGCGATCTCCTGCCGGCTGAACACATTCCGGTAATTTTGATACAGAAAAGCCAGTGCCTGCTTGACCAGCTTACTGGTCGGCTGCGCCAAAAAGCCGGCTTCGGTCCCCAGCGTTTTCTGGAGCAGCCCCAGCGCTGCCTCATTCGACAGCAGGTCTTTATTTTGGAAAATCACCTTTGCGTAATCCAGCTTTTGAATGTCTGCCTGTGTGATCAGTTTGCCGCTCAGCACCAGCACCGGCACGTGACTGATTTTCGGGCTGCTCCGGATCCGGTCGAGCACCGTGAAACCGTCGATCTTGGGCATCACTAGGTCCAGCAGTACCAGGCTGGGGACAGTTCCGGACAGAATTTCCAGCGCTTCGGCGCCGTCTTTCGCCTCGATGATTTTATAGCCCGGAACGGCCTCATGCACCAGGTCCCGGTAGAGCCTTCGCGCTTCGGGATCGTCATCGACGATCAGGATCGGGCGGTGAACGGACTTTAAGGAGTGAATGTATTCGATCAACGTTTTGGCGTTCACCGGTTTGGTCAGGATACTGGTGAATCCGGCCGGCGCTTCTTCCGCGTCGCGGCCGTAAAGGATAAAGGGGATGTGGCAATAGTCGGGGTAACCGCGCAGATTTTCGATGATCGCCCAGTCTTCCGCGGCGGCATGCGCAATGTCCCAGGCCAGTGCGCAGGGCCGGTGCTTCTGCAGCAGATCGACCATCTCGGCGCATTTTTTGACCGGCACGATGGAAAGCCCTTGGGTCAGACTCAGCTCGCTCAGTTTGGCCGGCGGCGTTTCGGCCGCGCTGATCAGCAGGATGGCAGGGTTGGTCATTGTCGAAAAATAGCCGATCTTGCCGGTCAGCGACGGCAGCGGCAGATAAACATGGAATATGGATCCCTGGCCAACCCGGCTTTCGAGGCTCATGGCGCCGTAATGCAGCGCGACCAGCCGCCGGGTGATGCTCAATCCTAATCCGATACCTTCCGAGCGACGCGAGCGGCGCGAGCGGCGGCCAGGCAAATCGGCGGAGATGAAGGGTTCAAAAATTTGCTCCTGCTGGTCGGCCGGGATGCCCAGACCGGTGTCCTTCACCCACAGATGGAGATGCGGCGGTTCAACTTTGGCCCCCAGCACGATTTCGCCTTTCTTCGTGAATTTCCGTGCGTTGCTGAGCAGATTCAGCAGAATCTGGCGCAGGCGGACCGGATCGCCGTATAAAACCGGCAGCCGTTTCGGCAGTTCCAGCTTCCAGGAAATCTGGCTGTCAGCGGTATCCGCGATGCTGTGGAAGACGTCTTCGAAGAATGTTTTTGCGGAAATGTACTCCGGGAAGAGTTCCAGTTCATCGATCTCAGCGCGCGAAAGGTCCAACAGGTCGTTGATGATCCGGTTCAGATGTTCGCTGCTTTGGTAAATATGCTGCTGATCGTGAACAAGCCGCGCGGGCAGATCCATGTGGTAAGGATTGGGTTTCTGCAGCGCGAGTTCGCTGTATCCCATGATGATGTTGAGCGGGGAGCGCAGTTCGTGCCCGACATTGGCCAGCAGGCGGGTCTTTAAATGGTTGGCTTTTTCGGCCATGGCTCTGGCTTCAACCGCTTCCGCGTAAAGTTCTGCGTTGCGCATGGCGATGCCTAATTGATCCGCCAGCGACTGCAGGCCGATCAATTCCGTGCGCAGGTGGTGTGAAAAATGCTGGCTGTGCAGATCCAGCAGACCGAGGATCTCGTCATCGATGCGGATCGGCAGGATGACCCGGGTGCGCGTAGCGGGCCAGAGTGGGTCGGTGGGGTATTGCGTATTGGTGAGCGTATCCGGAATGAAGATCGCCTCATTGGTATGGATGACTTCCTGCAAAGGCCCAAGCGGATCGACCGGCGGAGTGGCTTCGTTGTATGCGACGTCATCGACCTGTTCCAGAATCAGCGTTTTATTTTCCTTGTGATAAAGAAAGAACTGAACGTGATCGTATCCATAATTGGAACGGATTAAGTTTGCGATTTCCTTACATAATTCTCTGCGGTCCAGCAGCGCTCCCACCCTGCGATTGATGGCCGTGCTGGTCTCCAGTTGGGTGATCTGCTCCCGTTCCAATTGCCGGTTGACTCCTACCAAGCGGCTGGGCAGACTGGCAATGTCGATTAATTTACGCTTGATCGCGTCATTGACATTTTCGCCGGTGATCAGACGGGGCAGGTAGCCGTAATGTTCTGGCAGCGTTTCCCCCTGGGCGGCCTGGAAGGCCAGCTCTACCGCACGGGTGCCGAATTCGGAGGCGGAGGTCTCAACCGTCGCACTGAAGCTGCCGTCGGCGATTGCGGCCAGTGCCTGCGGATCACCGTTCACGCCGGCAATCAAAACGCGCTCGTCCAGGATGCCGGATTTCTGCAGTGCGTCGCGCGAAGCCAGTGCCAGCGAATCCGATAAGCCGAAGATCGCGTTGATTGGGCTGCCAAACTGTAAGAGAGCCTGTTGGATCTGCGGGTAAGCTTGGTCGTAGCGCCAGTAACTCGGAAAATGCTCCCAATCAATACCGCTGAATTTTTGCAGCGCGTCTGAAAACCCGCTCAGCCGGCTTTGACCGTTTTCTCCGCCTTGCTCAGAAAGGCCGCCGACGCAGAGGATCCTGCCACGCCCGTTCAGTTTCTCGGCCAAAAAATGGCCGACCATCTTGCCGGCCTCATAGAGTCCCGCTGGGGAAACGAACAGTGGGTGGCGGATGTTTGATTCGGCAAGATAAATTGCCGGCAGGTCATTTTTCAGGATGCTGCGGATCAGTTCATTGGGAAGGTTCCAGCAAATCAGCGCATCCAGTTTCTGGGCCAACAGTTCTTCAAGCAGGTTGGTTTGCTCGCGCGAAGAAAACGTGTCCGGGTTGCCCGCCATCTCGATCGGAATTAATTCCACTCCGAATTGTTGAGCCTTGTGTTGGACAGCTTCTTGAACCTGGACCCAAAAGGGATCGTAGGGACCGATTTGTGCGCCGATTCGTTTTGAACGTTTCATGGCTTTTTTATTAAGTGTAATCTATATCTGGGATGCGCGAGTCCCGGCGTACAGCCGAAGTGCGTTTCAGCCTGTATTTAATATACATTGATCCTGATTTATGTTCTTGGACAGAAAAACTTCTTTAATGAACAATAAACCGCTCTTTTGAGTCAACCGCAAATCACTGGCCCGTGTAGGGGAGCGCATTGTGTAGCATGAATGCTCGGCCTGCAGGGTCTGCAACCGGCGGACAAATGCCTGCGCCATAAATGCGTACGCGTGTAAGGGCACTTGTGAGAGAGCAATTCTGCCTGGGTTGTGTTTTTTTCCTGTTGTTTCGCGCTTTTGTCCAAACCGGTCAGGAATCTTTTATGTATACTGTGGTTACAGGGCCGGAGTTGACACCGCTCCGGTTTACAGTAAAGGAGAAGGATAAGCATCCCATGAATTCAAATCCGCCGTTTGTCCTGCTGATTGAAGATGATCTTGCCACCGCGGAGCTTTATTCGCAGGCCATCGGTGATGAGCACACGGTTTTGGTCTGCGATACTGAAGATCAGGTGGCTGAAGCGATCCAAAACCATCGTATCCTGGCCGTGATTTTGGAACCGGCCTTTTTGGGTGGGCGCGGTTGGGCGATGATTCCGTTTATCCAGCGAAAATTGACGCCGTGTTCTGTTCCCTTGATTCTTTGCAGCACGCTGGATGATCGCAAGCGAGGGCTGGAAATGGGCGCAGCCGCATTTTTGGTGAAGCCGATTCTACCCGCGACGCTGTTGGATGTTCTTCACCGGGTGACTGCTCGGGCATAAAATGATCATGCGGACGATTGAATAAG
>CALAEB010000125.1 GCA_937890875.1 uncultured Anaerolineaceae bacterium
AAAATGTATTTGATGCTTTCGGCGTTTTCGGCAAAAATCTGCTTCCATAATTTCGGCCTTAACCGGTCAGCGATTCGCAACTTAAAAATCCCTTTCGCAGGGAAAGGGAAAAAATCTTATTTTTCGGTTACCGGCTATAGATACCGGATAGCGGCGCTGAATGAAGCTTTCAGGTGCTCGGTTTCCTGGACGTTGTCGATATAGACGCCGTTTCTGGTCCGGGAAGAATGGATCACGGTCCAGCCTCCCAGACTGATGGACGCGTGTGTCACCGACATGCGGTCTTTTCGCTGTTCTCCGTAAAGCACCACGTCTCCCGGCAGAAATTCCGGCTCAACGATCTGTTCTGCGATATATTGCATATGGGCATCCCGCAGCGTGGTGATCCCGGCCAGCCGGTAAGCGTATTGCACCAAACCGGAACAGTCGATCCCGTTGGCGGTGTTGCCGCCCCAGAGATAAGGCACGCCGATCAGCTTTTTCGCGTTTTCACACACCAGCGCCCGAAGCGCATGCTTCTCTTCCGGCAGTTCGTCAAAGGCCCGCAGGAAATCTTTTGGGATCCAGCCGTCTATGTTGGCCCGAATGCGGACCATCTCTCCGGACGTATCCATGATCCCGGTTTTTGTTCCTCCCAGAACGCGGGTGATCAGCCTGCCGTTTTCGGGCGCGTCATAAACTGGGACGACCGGCTCGCTGACAATATGCGTGAATTCGGGCAGCGCCAGCTTATCCAGATATTTCCGGTAAGTATAGCTGATATACCCGTCCAGCACATTCCGCCCGATCACCCAGTCGCCCTCGTCGATCAGCACTTCCACCTCATCGCTGAAAAACAACTGTGTGGTGAGTTCGGACTGGAACGACTTTTCCGCGTGCATGCTGGTGATATTTTTACAAACGTTCAAAACCGGGGTCTCCGGCGTCCGCAGTACGGTGACATTTTCAGATAGGATTTCCAGCGCAGGGAATTCCGCCGCGATCTTTTCCTTCAGCAGTTCCAGATTCTCCTTCTCAAGAACCTTTCCATCTAGAAAAACCCGCTCTTCGTCAGCTTTAACGGCGTGAACTTCAAAAAAGTTCAGTTTGGATTCAAAAAACGTTGTGCTTTTCAGCGTATCAATAATGCTCTGAATTTTCTCTATCATTGCCTGTCTCCGGTTCTATTTTAATCTCAGCCCGATGCCGGCCCCTTCCGGCGGCAGCAGCGTCGCGTCTTCCGTATAGGTCAGACCCAAAAAAGGATCGTTGGAAATCAGCAAGGGCGTGTCCAGGTCGATCCAATCCGCCAGACCCATCAGATGAGCCATCGCGCCGACGCCGACGGAAGTTTCCACCATGCATCCCAGCATGATTTTCATCCCGTAAGACTTTGCCCTGCGCAGCATCGCCAACCCGTTTGCCAGTCCGCCGCTTTTCATCAGTTTCAGATTGATCCCCTGCACACCGGCTGCGTGGAGCCGATCGATGTCCTCCAGCGACTGAACGGACTCATCCGCCACTACCGGGATGCCCGTCTCGGCCTGTACCAGCCCCATGCCGGTGATATCCTCTTTGGCGGTGGGCTGTTCAATCAGTTCCAGGTCAAATTTTTCCAGCCGTCTGACCAATTGGATTGCGCCCGCTGCTTCCCAACCGGCGTTCGCATCAATCCGCAGGCGTGCATCGGGGCGCGCGCTGCGAATGGCCTCCAGCCTTGCTTCATCCAGCGCTTCCTGACCGGGCGTCCCCAATTTAATCTTGATGATCGGGAAGGATGCCGCCTGCGCCGCCATTCGGGCCATCGTTTCCGGCGTGTCGATGCTGATCGTGTACGATGTGATCATCGGTTTCGGTTCGGGTACGCCTAAAATCTGGTGGAGCGGTTTGTTCCGCTGTTTCCCGATCCGGTCATGCAGCGCAATGTCCAGCGCCGCTTGCGCCGGTTTGGGCGCGCCGGGATCGATCCAGCCTGGCACCTCTTCGATGGTGTCCGGAAACGGTTTGTCCTGTTCGGCGGCTCGATCCCAGGCAGCGGTCATGGTTTTGAAATCGATCCCGTAATAGAAAGGGATGGTTCCTTCTCCCCAGCCTTCATCATTTTTCAGCCGGATCCAAAAAGCGGTGCGGGTGGTCGAGCTGCCATAGGATACGGTGAACGGTGTCTTCAGATGAAGCGTTAATTCAGTCCAACTCAGGCATTTTTCCATACAGAAACCTTCTTATGAATTAAGAAATTCGAACGAATTTGATTCGGGTGCAATGCAGCGCGCTGCGTTTATGCCCAACGCGACACAAAAAAAAGCATTTTTGATACGCGGATCAACAGTTCGCATTGCAGAAATGCTGCCGGTTGTCTTAACGACAGCCCGGTTCAATACTTTTCGATTTCATCCTGACCGGAGCGGATGCGCAAATAGGATTCCAGCCTGTCCCGGCTGATTTTCCCTGCTTCGACCGCTTTTTGCACCGCACAACCGGTCTCACCCTCGCCATGCGTGCAGTCGCTGTAAAGACATTCGGATACCAGCGGACGGATTTCCGGGAAATAACCGTCTAATTCCTCCGGTTCGATATCCCATAGGGCCAATGTTTTCAGCCCGGGCAGATCGGCCACAAAACCGCCCTGTCGGAGCGGAAACATCTCCCGTACGACGGTTGTATGGCGGCCTTTCTCTGTATAGGAACTGATTTCATTCACTTTCAGATCCAGGCCCGGTTCGATCAGGTTGATCAGGCTGGATTTTCCGACACCGGAGGGGCCGATCAGCCCGGTGACTTTTTCCTGCAAGATAGCGGAGATCGTGTCAATCCCGGTTCGATCCACAACCGATGTGTATACAGTTTGATAACCGATTTTTTCATAAACGGAGAAAATTTCTTTTGCCCGTTCAATTCCCGTCAGATCCGTTTTATTCGCAAGGATGACCGGATGGATCTCCTGTTTTTCACAGATAACCAGAAAACGGTCCAGCATGCGCAGCCGCGGTTCCGGCTTCGCACAGGAAAAAACAAGCAGAATCTGGTCCAGGTTGCTGATCAGGATCTGCCGGTACTCTATCTGTACACCGGACATCATGCGGATCAGTTCGTTTTTCCGGGGCAGCACTTTCTCGATCACGCCGGTTTTATCTTCAAATTCGGTGAATTCAACCATATCGCCGATGGCCACCAGATCCACATTCCGGCTTTGGGACTTCAATCGTCCGCGGATTTTGCAGGTGAACAGCTGTCCATCAGAGGACACAGAATAAAATCCCGACTGGTATTTTAAGACGCGCCCCTGTTTGGCCATTCAATTATTGCTCTTCTGTTTCTTCGGATTCCGGCGTGATCTGCCACGGGGCCCTGGTCGGGACCGGCGTCGGCGTCATGGTCGGGGTCGGTGTGGGCGTCTTGGTAATATAAACGCCGGCTTCCCAATTGTAGAGCATCGAGGCCTGCCCGTCGAAATAAAGTTCAAGCACGCGGCGGAAAATTGGCGCGGCGTAATCGGAGCCTTCCCCGATCTGCTCCACCAGAACGGCAATCGCAATATCCGGTTTATCCTCCAGCTGCCGGTCTGTGTAACCGGCAAACCAGGCATTCGGAAGGACCCCGGGAGAAGTCTGAGCGGTTCCGGTTTTTCCCCAGACCGGATAGTTGATATATCTGAAAGTCCCGTACGCTGTGCCGCGCGGGTTGCTGGTGACTTCCAGCATATAGTCCTGAATCAGTTTCAGATTTTCTGCGGAGACGGGCAGCTTTCCCTGCTCTTCCGGTTCAAACGCATAGAGGACATTACCGGAGGGGTTCACAATCTGCTCCACCACCTGCGGGCGGTAAAGCGTTCCGCCGTTGCCGACCGCGGCGACAAAACGCGCCACCTGCAGCGGCGTGACCAGCAATGTGCTCTGCCCGATC
>CALAEB010000126.1 GCA_937890875.1 uncultured Anaerolineaceae bacterium
GCCGGCGTACCAATCCAATGCCAACGCGGTCAGAAGTGCGGCGATCCGGATCATTCTTCAACCCCGGACTCGATGATTGCCTCCACCTGGGCCATATCCATATAACGGGCCAGATGGTCTGTCCAGCGGTCCATGCTTTCATCCTGGAATTGCTGCCAGCGTAGTCCACTGGGCTGAATGCCGATGCTTTCGAGCCAGGCGTCTCTGAAGATATCATTATTGAATATACCGTGCAGGTAGGTCCCGAAGGTCGTGCCGTCTTTCAAACAGCAGCCGTCAAGATTGGCGGCGGGGTTGTTCAGGCTCCCATGCGCAATGAAAGAAGGCATTTTGGTCTTGCTTTCGCCGCTGTGAATCTCATATCCGGAAAGGATTTCCCCCTGAATGCGTTTCCAAAAGCCTGTTTCTGTGACGACTTTCATCTTCGACTGGCGGACGGTTTTTTGCTGCGTCAGCCGGGTGGTGATCGGGAAGAGCCCCAATCCGTAGCAATGTTCCGTTTCGCTTTCTATATGAAAAGGATTTTCAATTGTCTGCCCGAGAATTTGATACCCGCCGCAAATGCCGACGACGGGCGTTCCGGCTTTGAATTTTTGCAGAATACTGTTCGCTATCCGGGTTTCCCGAAGCCACATTAAATCCTCAATCGTGTTTTTTGTCCCCGGCAGGATAATCGCGGCGGCTTCCCGGATGTCCTCATCCGCAACTGAGAAATGCAGCCGGACATTTTTTTCATATTTCAATGCGTCAAAATCGTCAAAATTACTGATGTGCGGCAGCTTGATCACCACAATTTTCGCGGCGTTTTTTGTTTTTTGCTCGGCACCTGAAAATCCGGCCGCATCTTCGTCCGCGATGCCGTGATTTTTGAGATAGGGAACGACACCAAGAACCGGGATCCCTCCGCTGCGCGCCTGCAGCTCGGTCACGCCATCAGCGAAAAGCGCGCTGTCACCGCGGAATTTGTTGACGATGAACCCGCGGATATGTTTTTTGTCCGCCGGTTCCAGCAGCCACCAGCTGCCGATCAACTGCGCAAAGATGCCGCCGCGGTCGATATCTCCGACGATCAGGCAAGGGGCAGCGCAGTATCTAGCGACAGCCATGTTGACGATATCACTTTTCATCAGGTTCAGTTCGGCGATCCCGCCCGCTCCTTCAATGACCACCAGGTCAGCGGCCTGACGCAGCCGGTCCAGGCTCTGCGTAACCGCTTTCCAGAGGTGCTGCCGCTGCGGGTAATAATCCCTGCCGGCATATGATCCGCGGACTTCTCCCTGCACGATGACCTGGCTTTTCATATCGGCTTCCGGCTTGAGCAGGATCGGATTCATATCCACGGTCGGTAATTGTCCTGCCGCAAATGCCTGAACTGCCTGCGCCCTGCCGATTTCGCCGCCATTCGGGCAGACAGCGGCGTTATTGCTCATATTCTGCGCTTTAAACGGATAGACTGTCCATCCCTTTCGGGCGAAATAGCGGCAGAATCCGGCGGTTAACAGACTTTTTCCGACGGATGACATCGATCCGCAGAGCATGATGGTTTTGGCTTTTTTCTTCATCAGGCCTCCAGCGCTTTTCGGACGAAATTTTGCGCGAGCAGCGGATTTTGGGCAAAGTGAACATGAATATAGGATGCGATGATGTTTCCATCCGTATAACCGTCAATGTCGCTGCCGTTGCGGAGTGCATTTCCAGAAAAGCGCTTGCCGGCTGCGGATTTTCCCAGACGGAATAGTGAAACTCGTGCCCTTTGAAGGGCTGTCCGGCCGGAAAAAGCCAATTGTCACGAGACGCCTGAATCGTCCGGTATCCCATGACTAATTTTTTTTGCATCCGAACCGAGCCGGGCAGCAGCCCGGCAAGCGGATGAAAAATCCCGTCGGCCGTTTGGATTCCCTGTGTAAGATAAACCAAACCGCCGCATTCCGCATAGACCGGATGCTCCGCGCCGGCAAAATCACGGATGGATCGCAGCAGCGGCTGATTGGCTGACAGCTCCTGCGCGTAGAGTTCGGGATATCCGCCGCCAAAGGTAAGCAGCCGGAGATTATCCGGGAGCCTTTGCGCTGTTAAAGGACTGAAAAAGACCAGTTCCGCTCCTGCTTCCTCCAGCAACCGCAGGTTGGCTTCATAATAGAAACAGAAAGCTTTGTCATAAGCAATCCCGATGCGAACCTTTGGCCTGATCCCCGGCAAACTTTTTCCTGGGTTGGAAACCATTGTTTCATCCCAGGAATGGTTGACGGCTTCCCCGGTTTCATTTGCCGGGGCGCCGTTTTCTGAAATGCGGAGTGGTTCATTCTGAAAACTTTCATCCTGTTTTGACTTGATTCCGCTGCCGGGAATGAATCCGGCAGTGGCGGGTTCCTGTTCCGGAAATGCGCTGGTCGTGCTGGCAATCTGCAGCAGGAGCGCTAAATCAATACCGGAGCGGATGACCGGTTTGAGCGCCTCGATATACTCCACGACAGCATCTTCTCTCTCCGTAACGGTGAACAGACCGAGGTGACGGGCTGGAATGACCAGATCTTTTTGGTTGGGGATCATGCCGATGATCGGGATTCCGGTTTGCCGGATCGCTTCCCGCAACAGCATTTCATGTTTTGCACTGCCGACCCGGTTGCAAATGACGCCGGCAAGACCAATTTCCGGACACCAGGTATGAAACCCGTGGATCAACGCGGCAGCGCTGCCGGACATTCTGACGCAATCCACGACAAAGATGATTGGCAGCCCCAGCAACTGGGCGATTCCGGCGCTGCTGTTCTCAAGC
>CALAEB010000127.1 GCA_937890875.1 uncultured Anaerolineaceae bacterium
TTACACCGCAATCCCTGCATGTCGATTTCCAGAAACAATACATTCTGCTGATCGCACAATCTTATCAGGTGAACGAAGACATCGGCAGGTCTTATTCGCGCATTTTGCAAATCTCGGATCCGGTTGATATGGATTCGCTGCGGACATTACTGCTTGAGATGGAATCGGATCCGGAATACGCTCCCTATTTTGACACGATGCGGACATTGATTAATGATCTGGAACGCTACATCCAGGGTGTCCCGATTTCCAACAATGCCGGAACCGGCACAGACCAGGAATTCGTCTCCGCGACACCCATTGTGGAGGATGCGGACACGAACCAACCCGTGCCGGAACAGCAGGGAAATAATGATCCGGGCTTCCAGCAGCCGGAAGGATTCTTTGTTGTATCAAATCCGTGAACGGTTATAATGAGACACAGGCAGTAACAGGATTCATCTGCCTGTGGTTTTGATTCAATTTGGTTCGAAAGAAATAAAAAGGAGTTTTTTGATGGTTAACGACATTTTAAACGATGCAGAAAACCGGATGAAGAGTGCGATCAAAGTGCTCGAGGAAGACCTGGAAGGCATCCGCACCGGACGCGCTACGCCGGCATTGGTTGAAAAACTGACCGTGGACTACTATGGGATGCCGACACCTTTCAGCCAGGTCTCCACAATCAGCATTCCGGACGCCAGGACGATCATGATCCGGCCTTTTGAATCTTCCCTGCTCAAAGCGATGGAGAAAGCGATCCAGACTTCCGATCTGGGATTAACGCCCAGTAACGATGGCAAAGCGATCCGTTTGACCCTGCCGCCGCTCACCGAGGAGCGAAGAAAGGATCTGATGAAGATCGTCAGCAACCGGCTTGAGGACGCGCGGGTTTCCGTCCGCAATGTTCGCAGGGATGTTATCAAGGATCTCAAGGACGGTGAGAAAGAAAAGCTCATTTCTGAAGATGAAAAGAAAAAGGGCGAAGACAAAATCCAAAAACTTACCGATCAATGGATTCTCAAAGTTGATGAAATCGGAAAGCATAAAGAAAAAGAAATTATGGAGGTATAAGTACCTTTTATGTCCGAAACTTTATTATCAGTCCCCCAGGAGCGGATCCCCCGCCACGTAGCGATCATTATGGATGGAAATGGCCGCTGGGCAGAAAAAAGAGGGCTTCCCCGCCTGGCAGGGCATCAGCAAGGCACAAAAAATGTGCGGAATGTGATTAATGCCTGCCTTGAATTCGGGGTAAAATACCTGACCGTTTTTGCTTTTTCTACGGAAAACTGGGGCAGGCCCGAAAGTGAATTAAAAGGATTGAAACAGATTTTCATGGATACCTTTCAAAAGGAATTCCAGGAGGTGAGCAAAAACGGCGTGCGGATTCTCCATATCGGTCAGCGGGAGGGTCTCGGTGACGACATATTGGAACAAATCGATTATGCCGTTGACAATTCAAAAGACAACACCGATCTGGTTTTTACGGTTGCGATCAATTACGGCAGCCGCAACGAGATTAAACATGCGGTAAAAAAGATCATCGCAGACGGGATTCAGGAAGATCAGATCACGGAAGAACTGATCGGCAGCTACCTTTTCACCAACGGGCTGCCCGACCCCGACCTGGTTGTGCGGACTTCCGGGGAGATGCGGTTAAGCAATTTTCTGCTCTGGCAGTCGGCTTATTCAGAGTGGACATTCCCCAATGTTTACTGGCCGGATTACGGACGGGACGAACTCATAAAATCAATCCAGGAATATGCCGGGAGAGAACGCCGTTTCGGAAAAATAAACGTGAAATAAACAGATAGGATGTCTATGGCCAAGCGTATTGTTTCTTCGGTTATTCTCGCACCGGTGTTTTTATTCCTCATTTATTTAGGCGGGATCCCCTTTCTCATCAGCTGCCTGCTGATCCTTGGTATTTCGGCGTGGGAATTTGGCAGGATTTATAATCATGACCCAAAATGCCAGACGCCCATTCCGTTGTTGGTTGGGATGGTGTTGTTGAT
>CALAEB010000128.1 GCA_937890875.1 uncultured Anaerolineaceae bacterium
GATAAAGAGGCAGGTGGATTTGCCGCAGCCGGACGGTCCCAGCAGCCCAACCAATTTTCCTGAATCAATTTTTAGATCCAGATGATCCACGGCGGTGATTTCACCTTTTTTCGCCGGAAACTTTTTTGTAACAGACTCAAAACGAACCTGCATCAGTGCGATCCTTTCATCCCGCGGCGAACAAGCCGGATATTGTCAGGCCGTTCCCCGGAAATCGTCTTGGCTTGCATAATCTCTTGAAAAAGCAAATCGCGGATGTTCTCTCTCAACAAAACTTGATCCCGGCCATTGGAAAAATCATATCCAAAAGGGCTCCCCGCCAGGAAACCATCGACAACGACATCATAGATTTCATCAGCAAGAATCGCTGTCTGATCGGCAAAAACCGCACGTATTAATCGCTCTCCATATGGTTTCGAATAATCTGCCTCGATCAAAACGCCGCTGACCGCCAGCGGAGAGGCACCTTCTCCTTTGAGCGTTGTAAGTCCCGCTTCAATATTCCGGATCAAATCGCCGCCGCTGAGTTTCATGGCAATGATCCGACTGAGGAACAGTACCGTTTTACAAAAGTCATACCAGGTAATGGCCCCTTTTTTGAACCCTTTGCCGATTCTTCCGGAGTAAAAGAGAGCCGCCCGGTACCGGCCGGTTTCCATCATCACCCGGGTAATCAGCAATGACAGCGGAGTGCCTTCCGGAGAGATTGCGTCAGAAACCGGATCACGGTGAATCATTTCCGCTTCGGCGTACCCGAGCACGCGGTTCATCACGGGTTCACTTTGTTCATAATAGCCCTGCAGTTTCTGCTTCATGGAGGAATCTTCCGGGAGCGCCAAGCGGTCCGGCATCAAATCAACAGAATCCGGAATGACGTCAATGATCCGGTTATCTTCCGATATGCGGATGGATAGAACCGCATATCCCCGGCCGGAACTGCCGCCGGATGCAACGGGGATATCATGAATATAGGTTTTTATAAACTGATGCCAGTGGGCGGAAAAAACGCCCGCGATCCCGGTAACCGACTGGCATAAATCGATCAATTCAGGCCCATGCAGCGTTCCGTCCGGCAGCGTCCGCAGGCCGTAGTGGGTTAATGCGATGATCACGTCAGGTTCTCCAAGCGGATCCTTGCCGTCCCGCAGATATTGGATCCAACGGTTTGCGCTTTCGACCCCGTCGGAGATCCGGTATTGCTCCATTCCCGGAGCAAAGTCATCCCTGTCAATTGTTTCGCCGGTCGTGAGGCCGATCAGCGCGATTTTTATGCCGCCCCGTGCCCCAATCCAATAGGGACGGACAAAGCTTGCCGGTTCTCCCGTTATCCGGGAACAAATATTTGCGCCGAGGAAGACATAACCGCCTTCGGTCTGCCAAGCCGTCAATTGTTCAGCAGCATAATAGAATTCATGATTTCCGATGACGGAAGCGACGGTCTGCAGTTCACGCATCATTTGCGTGACCGGTTCGCCGCAGAAATGCTCTGAAATCGGGTCGGTAAAATAATTGTCCCCTCCAAAAACAACGATCGTTTCGGGGTTTTGTTCTTTAAACTCTTTTATGGCTGCAACCAGTTTTGCGCAGCCGATTCCGCGGCTGCTTTCCTGGAGGGTTGCGTGAAAATCATTTACGCAGAGAACGTGAACGGTTTGCCAGAAAGCGTTCTCGCCGCCGGCCTTCGATTCCCAAAGTCGGGTCTTTGCTCCGGAAACAAAAAACTGATCATCTGAAGACTGAATAAATTGAGTTTTACCCAAGCAAAAAGAATCAGAGCGTTCCATACGAAAGCCTCCAAGTGAACGAACATCAAATTTTGTAATAAGGCGTTCAGCCTAATTTAATCTTGGGAAAATGGACGGAATCGGAATATTGGGTTCGCCAAGTTTAAATTAGCATATTGTAATGAAAAAACAACAGGTGTCAAATCAGGCATGTGACAGATTTACGCGTAAAGCGTTCCGGAAAATTGATTAATCTTCGTAAAGAAAAAAGCAAAAAAATGTAAAACCATATTATGCGCAGAGAAACAGCATCAGTTCGTGATTGACATCACAAATACACATTGTTATAATTATAACAAACAAAACCGAACAATGTTCGGTAATCACCAACAAGAGGAAAAACATGGGTAAAGATGTATTGGTACAGAAGCTTGTTGACAGCTATAACGCCTGGCCCGGACTGGAAAACGGCACAGAAAACTGTGCCGGCGGAACCGGGCGGATGACGCAGGAGC
>CALAEB010000129.1 GCA_937890875.1 uncultured Anaerolineaceae bacterium
GAAAGGGCCCCCGCCATGCATTTAGAATACCCATTACTGAATGGTTTGTTACACATTTCCACCACAAATACCCGGTATTGTCTGGGAGTTTGTCAAGTTGCTCCAAACTTGCCGCAAAATGAATTTTCCCGGTCTTGAGTGCCTCAAGCCTTTCCTCTGGATCAGGAATAATAAAAAATGTGATCTGTTCATAAGCGGATAAATGCTTCAAATCAGATTTCTTTGTTAAGCGCACAGATTTACCCGGCCAATACTTTGAATATAGATAATTACCGGTGCCGATAAGCGGTTTTCCTTGCCGATTAGGTTTCAGAATAGGTATACCACTTAGCATCTCTGCAACATCCCCGCTGGGTTCTTCACAAATCACTTCCAAAGCAAACCGATTTACAGTTCTGAAACTGCAATTCCTTAAATAACGTGTATAGGGACTTGGTAATCCAAATACATCTGTCTTGGCTTTTGCGCATTCAATTGAATCCATAATATCAATCATTGTGCACTTTGTGCTATCCGAAAAATAAGAATTTGTGTGTAAATAAAATAACCAACGATGCCCATCATCAAAAACCTGCCAGCTTTTTGCAATTGCAGGCCAGATTTTTCCATCATACATTCTCACAAATGGTTCAGAGATTAAATTGATTATACTTAATTCATTCGCTGAATCCACATTTTTCGTAAAAAACAATTCATCATAATCCGAAATTCCAACCCTTATTTTTTCCATAATTGCTCCTAAATAGTTCAACTGTCCAAATACCACTGCATTTTGTGGCAGACGTGGATAGTGGACGTTACCATTTCGCTCATCTATTATTCCAACATGATGAGTCCGAGTATAAACGTATTTTTACATTTCGCAGACAGTAGGATTACCATTGATGCGTTACAGGAGAAGAAAAAGAAATAGCGAATAGACGAAATCTCATTTATAGGAGTCTGCGAAAACGAAAACAAAGGAGAAACGCTATCCGCTATGAAAACAATAACACAAAAAATGAAATTTCGGGAGTCCCTGATCCGCTATGCTGCGAAATACGGAGTAACCAAAGCAGCCATCCGATACAATGTGAATCGGGAATATGCGTATCGCTGGATACGGCGCTATGACGGGACATTAAACCTTCTTGAAATGGACCTTTTGTGATACATACAAAAAAGACCATTTCTACGAGCATTTGACAAGGAAATTTGTTAATACGCGTGGAAATGGTCTATAAACAAAAAAGTGCACAATTTTTATTTTGTACACTTTGAGCGGGAGCGACGGGGTTCGAACCCGCGATCTCGGCCTTGACAGGGCCGCATGTTAGCCGCTACACCACGCCCCCGAGTTTCCTCAGTTTATGCCTGATTCACTCAACGGGAAAGATTTTAGCATAGGTATTGCCGTAGGTCAAGGATTTTGGTGAAACTGTGTTGATGATCAGCGATGCATTCATCCCTATAAGGGTTCAGCAAAAATGACACCCCTGTCAGTGGCAGCAAATTACGACCGTGATTTTATCGGAAATCATATTGACTTTGAGTTGACTCTAAGTGCTACTATTATTCAAAAGTTTTGTGCTACGAAAACTGGAGGCAAAGATGATGGCGTTTAATTTTTTTGTTCCGACCCGGATCCTTTTTGGCCGTGGTCAGCTGGAAAATCTTCATGTGCAAAAATTCCCCGGAAAAAAGGCCCTGATCGTGATTTCTTCCGGAAAATCGATCCGTGCGAATGGGTATCTTGACCGGGTTGAAAAACAATTGGACCAGGCCGGTGTGGAACATGTTGTGTTTGATAAGATCCTGCCCAATCCGATCTTGACCCATGTCCAGGAAGGCGCGGCGTTTGCAAAGGAGAACGGCTGCGATTTTGTCATCGGGCTCGGCGGCGGCAGCACGATCGATTCGGCCAAAGCGATTGCGGTCATGGCGACCAACGACGGCAATTTTTGGGATTATGTCGGCAGCGGCAGTGGAAAAGGCAAGAAACCGGAAAAAATGCCGCTCCCGATTGTCGCGATCACAACGACCGCCGGCACCGGCACAGAAGCGGATCCCTGGACGGTGATCACCAACGATACTACTGATGAAAAAATCGGTTCCGGCTGGGATTCCACATTTCCCGTATTTTCCATTGTTGACCCGGATCTGATGATGACGGTTCCGCCGGCGTTAACCGCTTATCAGGGATTTGACGCGCTGTACCACAGTACGGAAGGCGTGCTCAATAAAACGGCCAGTGTGATGAGCGATCTGTTTGCCATGAAGGCGATTGAACTGATCGGCGGGAGTCTTGCGGAAGCGGTTACAAATGGGAAGGATGCGGATGCGAGAGCGAACGTAGCGCTGGCAAATACGCTTTCCGGTATTGTCGAATCCACATCTGGCTGTACATCCGAACATTCGCTGGAACATGCCATGAGCGCTTTTCATCCCAACCTGCCGCATGGAGCAGGGTTGATTATAATCAGTAAGGCTTACTATACTTTTTTCGCTGAATCCGGCGTGGTGAATGAACAGCTGATCGCGATGGCAAAGGCTTTGGGAAAAAGCGATGCTGAAAAACCGATTGATTTTGTGACGGCGTTAGTAGCTTTGCAGAAAAAATGCGGTGTGGATAATCTGAAAATGTCCGATTATGGCGTCACACGGGAAGAGCTGCCGGAATTGGTGAAAAATGCAAGACACACGATGGGCGGCCTGTTCGAAGTGGACCGCGTTCGGTTAACCGATGCGGATTGTCTGAAAATATATCAGGACTCTTACCGGTAATCTTGATGAATTATTATTTTGAGAAGCGCTTTTAAATAAATCGCAGAAATAAGACGATTACCGCTTATCTTTTTCTGGATTTGAAAGTTTGAACTGAATCAATGCCGGATACAAAAATCTCCGCTTGGCAAGCGGAGATTTTTGTATCCGGCATTGATTCAGTTCAAACTGCACGCCGAATCTTCGTATAGCCATTTTAGGCAGTCTTATTTTCACTTAAAACCGGCTCACAACCATTCTGGTGAATTGCCTCGGTCCCGGCTGCAACGGCAGTCTGATAATAATGGATTTTTAAATCAATTTTATCCATAAATTGATTTAATTCAGCCATTTTCCTTTCAAGTTCGCGTCGCTGTTTGAGGAACATATCCAAGCGTTTTTGCAGCGTCCCATCGCCTTCCATGCACCATCCGATAAACGCACCGATCTCTTTGATCGGCATGCCGGTGCCTTTCAGGCATTCGATCAGCGCCAGCCATTCGAAGTCACTTTCCTTGAATTCACGAATTCCGTTTGCATTTCGTTCAACGAAAGGGAGCAGCCCCTCTTTTTCATAATAGCGGATCGTATGAGGCGACAATCCGGTCCGTTTTGCTGCGTCACTGATTGAACATTTCATGAAACCACCTGCTTTTTAACGATTTCAAATATTAGGATTGCCCGGTTTATTTGTAAC
>CALAEB010000130.1 GCA_937890875.1 uncultured Anaerolineaceae bacterium
GCAGCTGCGGGGGATGTATCGCGGGGACCAAAGCCGGAAAAGCGTGCTGGCGGAATACGGATTCCGGCTGCCATCGGCGTTGGATAACCGTCCGCTGACTTTTGATGAATTCGAAAAGATCATGGGCTATACCATCTATACCAGCGCGACGCCGGGACCGTACGAGATGGAGCATACCCAGCAGACCACCGAGCAGATCATCCGCCCGACCGGGTTGTTGGATCCCATCGTGGAAGTGCGCCCGATCAAAGGACAGATCGATGATCTGATCGGGGAGATCCGCAAGCGGATCGAGCTGAATCAGCGTGTGCTGGTCACCACGCTCACCAAACGCATGGCGGAAGATTTGTCGGAATATTTGAAAGACAACGAGATCAAAGTCAATTACCTCCATTCTGAGGTAGATACGCTGGAGCGGATTTCGATCCTGCGGGATATGCGGACCGGTGTTTATGATGTGATCGTCGGGATCAATCTGCTGCGGGAAGGGCTGGACCTGCCGGAAGTTTCATTGGTGGCCATTCTGGACGCGGATAAAGAAGGATTCCTGCGTTCGGGCGTCTCACTGATCCAAACCATCGGGCGGGCGGCTCGCAACGCAGACGGCAAAGTGATCATGTACGCCGATAAAATCACGGATTCCATGCGCTACGCGATCGACGAGACCAATCGCCGGCGCAAAAAACAGCAGGATTACAACACGGAACACAATATCCAACCGATGACCATCGTCAAGGGGATTTACGATCTTTCCGAACGGCTCACGGTTTCCACTGCCATCGCTGAAGACAAAGCGGATTATAAAACCTTGCGCAAGAATCTTCCGAAGAATGAACTAAAGCACACACTGGCTGAGATGGAGCGGGAAATGAAAGAGGCGGCCAAGAATCTCGAATTTGAACGGGCAGCCGAGCTGCGCGATCAGGTCTATGAACTAAGAGGGCTGCTGGCGGATCTTTCCAACACCCCGCCATGGCAACGCGCGAAACTGATGGCGGGCGAAATCGAGCTTAAATAAAAACCGGCAGTGTTCCAGGAAAGCGATTCCCGGCGTCGCCGGCGTTACAGACACGATGAACGTCTTCCGGACGCATAAAAAAAGAGGGTATCCCGGGAATTTGGGATACCCTTCTTCATGAAAGCTGTCAATCGCTGCCGGAAGCCACCTTTTTGATGTTCCGGCAGCCTGAACGGTCACGACGAATATTTATCATTCTCCCAGAATGAATCGTCGTTCAGAAAGTCATCTTCAGCCGAAATATCGTCAATGATCCGGAAATGATCCCAATCGAACGATTCTTCGTCATCATCGTCTTCATCATGCGCATGGTCATGATCATGGGAATGCGCATGTGGGTGCGAATGAACCGCCGGATCGTCATCTAAATCTTCGTCGGAAGCAGGCAATTGCGCAATCCGCTCACGGATCAGCGAAACATAATCTTCAACCGAATCTTCATCCTCGGAAGAAACCTCATTCTCCGCGTCTTCCCAATCAAAGAGCTCCTGCAGTTCCTCTTTCGTAAAAAACTGTCTGGCAAACTCGTCGGTCTCAAAGTTATCTTTCGCCACCGCAAAGAGTTCCTGCATCTCCTCATCATCTTCGAAGACTTCCGCCAATTCATCAATAATCTCTTGAGCCTGCGCCCCGCCAATCTGAGAAATCGCCAGAATCGCCGCGTCCAGGACATCGCTGTCCAATTCATCAAACACGGTCAAAAGTTTGAAAATGGCCTTTTTCGCCTGCCTTACCGGAATCATGCCGGCGGCTTTAATGGCCTCAACCTGAACATCCAGATCCGGATGGTCCAGATATTCAAGCACGGTATCCGCCCAGCGCTTGTTTAAAGAATGCTGGATCGCCCGTAGGCCGGAAATCAGCTGTTCTTCATTCTCGCCGGAAAGCGCGGACCGAATCATCTCGGGCACCAACGGATGATCCATATAAGCCAGCGCTTCCATCGTCCGCCAGCGGATCCGCTGATCCGGGTCGTCTTTCAGACTTTCCAGAACCCGCAGCGTTTTTGCTCCCGCTTCTTCCGGTAATACGTCCAGTTCCAAATCAACCACGAACTGGCCCAAAATCTCAATCGCCGCCTGCCGGACATCCGGATCCGGATCTTTTTCCGCTACATTGACCACAAGGTCAATGAACGACGGCTGCCTGCAGTCCAATAACAGTCCTAACGCGTAACGACGGATATCCGGATTCACGTCTTTCAGGCCAAAGAAACCCATTGCGGAGAAATCTTTGACAAAATCCTCCTGAGAGTGAAGATACAGCCCTTCGAACAGATAATTCTTTTGAACGGCAGACAACCCCGGCCAAGCTTTTGCCAGCAGGTCCAGATTCCCTGCCGAAAGATCCGAAAAAGCGGATAGATCATTGACGGAAAATCTGGCATTCTCTTTGGCCAGCAAAGTCAGCACTTCCGGAAAAGTTCTGCTTTTTGTTTTTTGTTTTTTCTGTTGTGACATCAAGCTCATCCGTTCGCTATCATAAAAATATCTTTAAACATGATCACGGCCATTAATAAAAGCAGGCAGGCCATGCCGATCGCATTGTAATAGTATTCAAATTTATCCGGCAGCTTTTTGCGGAAAATCATCTCCGGCAGCAGGAAAAGGATTCTGCCGCCATCCAGAGCGGGAATCGGGAGCAGGTTGGTAACCCCCAGTGCAATCGAGATGATGGCAAAAAAGTTCAGCCGGTTGAGCCATGGCGAAGCGACGTCGCTGGCTGTTCGCTGGGGTGCGGCCGAAATCGATTCATCAACCCGATCGGCATCCCGTTCTTCCTGTTTCGCGATGATTTCCTGATCCATTCTGGCAACATCCTCATAAATCGAGAACATGCCGACCGGCCCGACAATCGACTGGAGACCCATCTCCAGCTGACCGCTGACCATCTGCCACAATCCGACAACATATTGCCGGGACATGGCGACAGTATCCTGCGCGCCCATGGCGACACTTTGTAGCAAGGTGTAATCTTCCATCGGATAGGTGATGACGATCCCCATCGCGCCGCGTCCTTCCGGCGGGTTGCTGATCGGGGTAACGTTGAGGCTTAAAAGTTCGCCATCCCGCCTGATTCCGATAGAGATTTCCTGGTCCAGATTCTCATCCACATAATCGGTGACGATCGCAAACGCATCCACATCCCGGTCTCCGATGGTTACAATCTGATCGCCTGTCCGGATTCCGGCGGTTTCTGCCGGTGAAGCCGGTTCAACTTTGTCAATCAGCACAACACTTTGGTTCGGAAAACCGACCTGCAGAAAGGTGACCGAATAAATGACAAACGCGGTAAGCAGATTCATGAACGGGCCGGCCAGATAAATCAGGAATTGCTGCCATGGGTGGGCGGATTTAAACCCGCCGGTGGATATATCGTTCTCCATCTCCCCTTTCGGACGGACAAACGCGCCGAAGGGCAGCCAGTTTAACGAGAAAACCGTTTCTTTCCAGGTAAAAAGTTTCAGTGCGCGCGGCGGCAGACCGATCCCGAACTCCTCAACTTCAACTTTAAAAAGCTTCGCCACCAGAAAATGCCCCAGTTCATGCAAAAAAAGCATAATTCCGAAAGCCAACAAAAACTGCAAAATTGTCAGTATCATAAAGCTTCAATCTCCGAAATGTTCAGCAGTGGGCAGAATTTTGATTTGATTCCGCTGCGGTCAGCGCTCTGTCGCATTTCCGCAAAAACGGGACCTGTAACTTCAAAATCAGTGACCCTGCTGTTCCTATTTTAGAATTTCCATTCCCGCAAGCCGACCGCAGGAACAGAACATGATTTAACCGGGCAGCGCAATCACTGTCCGCTACCTTCCATTTCATGAATTGTACACTGAAATAATTAGAGAATAATTAATTTCAGGCAGGATAGAAATTTCTTCAGACATCATGAATATGTTTTAACTTATTATTGAAATATATATCGTATTGTTCTATAATGATACTGAAAGTCAACAAAAAGTGACTAAAAGCCAGCAAAAACGAAAAAAATGTACTATAAGCCGCTGTAACTCACATGATTGAAGAACAAAAAAGGTTCATATGAACGGCAAATCAAGAAGTTTCAATATGTATAACGATCAGAAAGCATTAGCTGCAATTACTTATTTATTGAAATTGTCAAATGGCATATGTGATAAGTATTGGCTAAACAAAATACTCTATTACATTGAGCGCGAATCGCTTATATTAAGTGGACAGCCCATGTTTTTTGATGATCTCTACTCCATTAAATACGGTCCAATTGTCAGCATCATTAATGACCAAATAGATCAAACATCCTATGCGGTAAAAGGCTGGGTGTGGACCGACCACATTCAACTTGAGGGGAATTGGGTTAAATTATTGACGCCAGCCGATGAATCTGTTTTAAGTCCCTTTGAAGAAAAGATAATTACGGAAGCCTATAAAAAGTTTAGAGGGTGGTCTTTTGGGAAACTTAAAGATTATTTTCATGCCTTAAAAGAGCACCATGATACCGATTCCAGAATTCCGATTTATTATGAGGATATACTGAAAGCTGAGGGATTTACCGAAGCAGAGATAGAAGAGAGCATTTCCGAAATTAAATACTTCACTGCAGTCAATGAAGTATTTTCCCGTGAATAAGCTCTGCGTTGAAGTCCAAATAGGCAATTGTTACAATATAAAAGACATAAACGGCAGACATTATCATATCGTTGTCGCTGAATCATCCGAAAAAGAGACCGGCATGGTGATGTTAGTTTATTTAACATCCGCAAACATGAATGGAAGATGGTGTGATCAGACGACAATTTTTACCCCAGGTGACGAACACTTTATCGATAAGAAATGCTGGATCAAGTATCAGACAATTACCATTAGAAACAAACAGGAGTTGCTCAGGCCTGAAATTGATTTTCTTGGAAAAATAAATCAAACAAATTTGGAAAGAATTCAGAAAGGAATAACTGTTTCCGAGCATGTTTCTAGACAAAACCGCGAATTATTTGTTGAATGGCATCATGGTCATCTATTAAAACATGGAAGATAAAAAGAGGAATATTATTTTTTTATAAATCTTTTCGGAATAGGCCATATTCTTGAATCCTTTTTTGTATTTTATCCGTTATGTAAATAGAGAGAAAATAAACTCACAAGTGGTTTTAGTACGAAACAAAAGCGCCTGAAAACAAAAGAAAGAGAGCTCATATGACAAAAATCGCCATAAAAACAATTGGATTTTCCGAAAAGACGCTTTTCGCCCGATTCACCGCCATCCTGATTCTGATCACTGTCGCTGTTTACTATTTCTTATTGGCATCCACGATATCCGCACAGGCGGGAACGCCTGTTCTGACCGGAAGCACCTGGCAGTGGGAATATTTTGCCGATGGGATCAAGGCGATGGAAATCCTGGACGCCAACTATACGATCACATTCGCCGAAGACGGGACTTTCCGGGCCAAAGCGGATTGCAATATCGTGCTTGGGAAGTATACGGCTGCTGAAGGCGCAATCAGCATCCAGCCCGGCCCGACTACGCTGGCAGCCTGCCCGTCGGGATCGCTTGAGCGTGAATTTATCGACTATCTGAACCGCGCCACGATCTATTCACATACGGAAGACGGAAAATTATTGCTGGAACTGCCGGCTGACAGCGGATCGCTCCGTTTTCGCGCCCAGCCGCAGATCAGCGGAACGGTAACCTACCTGGAACGGATCGCGCTGCCGGAAAATGCAACCATCCGCGTGCAGCTTCTGGATGTTTCCATGGCCGATACGCAGGCTCCCGTCATCGGAGAAACTTCCCTGACGGCCGCTGGCCGTCAGGTCCCGTTCGCGTTCAGCCTGGCTTATCCGGAAGACGCGGTTCAGGAGAATCACGCTTACGGCCTTTCAGCCCGCATCACCGACCCGGAAGGGAAACTGCTCTTCATCACCGACACGCATATTCCGGTATTATCGGCAGGAACCCCGGAAAAGGATATTGAGATTATCCTGAGAAAAAATCCGTGACGTGGAGCATACCCTCCTGACAAGCATCAGTAAGCGTTAGCGAGGGGGCCCTGATTGGGTCCGGGATGCTTTCAAAGATCCGCCGCGGATATCAGCAATTCGGAATATAGCCATTCTTTTCAAAAATTGGTTCGAGTGACAAAAGCCGGATTGATCGAAACGGGATTTGAGGTTCTGCTTTTTCGCTT
>CALAEB010000131.1 GCA_937890875.1 uncultured Anaerolineaceae bacterium
AACAAAACCATAAAACGATATGGAATTCATTCTGAATTGATGATTTCTCATCGGCAATTCGAACTTGGACCCAATGGAAATCTTGTTTTGTGTTTGTGTCCTCTGTGGATGCTTGGAGGGCACAAACACAAAAGCCTTTGTTTCAAAATCGGTCAGCTGGCGAGCGGATTTTCCAGCAAAACCGTTAACAGGCGAATCGAGTTCAGCGTATCGTTCCAGTCAACCATTTCAGATGGCGAATGAACGTAACGGCAGGCGATTGAAAGGCACCCGGAGGGAACACCGGAACGGGCGAACTGGATCGCACCGGCATCTGTGCCGGCAAAGCGCAGCACTTCCATCTGATAGGGAATAGCTGCTTTTTCGGCGGCGTCCGTCATGGCCTGGATCACTTTGGGGCTGGCAATCAGCATGCCATCCCGCACCTTGACGCAGGGGCCTTTGCCCAGAACCGGATTGGCCGGTTCGCAATGTGGGGTGTCGGCTGAGATGGTCACGTCTACCGCAATCCCGATTTCCGGATCGACGGCGTAAGCTGATGTAATCGCGCCACGGACACCGACTTCTTCCTGAACGCTGAACACGAAATACAGCTCATTGGGCGATTCCTTAATCGCTTTCAGCGTCTCGATCGCGACATAACAGCCGATCCGGTCGTCCAACGCTTTCGAGACAACCCGGTCGCCAAGGTCGAGGAAAGGACGGACGAAAACGCCGATGTCGCCGGTCTTCACCGGGCAGTTTTCTTTCGAAGTAGCACCGACATCGACGAATAACTGGGTCACGTCCGGTACTTTGTTCATCTTTTTTGTCTCGGCATAAATGACGCCTTCGGTTCCGTTGCCGAATCTGACCCGGGACCCGAAACAGGTCAGCGGATTGATGCCGCCGATGAAGGCAATATACACAAACCCCTCATCGGTCACGTGAGATGCCATCACGCCCAATTCATCCATATGAGCGGAAATCATAATCCGCTTCCCGCCGTCTCTTTTCGTCCCTTTGCGCGCGATCAGGTTCCCCAGCGCGTCGATATGCAGCTCATCGACATACGGTTCAATTTCTTTCCGGATCAGCGCACGGATTTCATTTTCATAGCCGGAAGGACCGAATGTCTGGGTTAATTTGTCTAAAAGAGTTTTCATTCATTTCTCCTGTGATTAAGAAGCGCTTTTTTTGATTCGTGATTGGTCAGCACCTGCCGAAATCCCGATAGGGGCGATTTTGCCGTTCCTTTTCTTGATGCCTGAGAGATGGAACAGGCAAAACATCATTTTCTGCAGATGCGGAATCGCATTGCCGCGTTCCCTTCATTCAGCGTGCCGCCTGAAGGATATCCCGCTGGATGTGATTCAGCGCCGCAGAAAGCAGCTGATAATAGTGCTCCCAGTCCGAGGCGCGGGC
>CALAEB010000132.1 GCA_937890875.1 uncultured Anaerolineaceae bacterium
TTTCAGATTTCAATTTCTAATAAGAAAACAGTGAAAAACCGAAGAAAAACGCCTTTACGCTGCTTTTTCAGGGGCAAACGAAACAGAAAAGGAGTCAATTCATCAGCGCTGATCCCGCCATGCCCGACCAACAGCAGGCTGTACTTATTTTTTTCATTAACAAGCAAACAATTCGAAGCATCACCTAGAAACTATGTTTACTTTTTTTTATTCAAAAAGATTCAAAAACTTTGGATTCCTGTTAACGAGAAAAATTCCAATCCTTGTTTTGCAAAATAAGTGCGTAAAGATAACTTTTTTTTCAGAGTAAAATTGATAAGCTGGGAATTGACCTTCAACTCATTCTGCGGTTAATTGTCTAAGGAAAAAACTGAGACAAAAAAATGCCCAGTCTCAGAATTAATGCGGGCATATATAAATCAGAGAGGATATCCATGAGCGCACTGATTGCATTTCCGGTTATTCTATTCAGCATATCCGGTTATATCCTGTTCCCGGCCATTAGGTTTCGCATTCCATTTAACAGAGCACCGCTGATCGGATTTTCCTGCCTGTTTATTGCGCTTTATTTCTTTGCCCTTTTTGGCGTCGGACAAGCCGGGATCATCTTTGCGGTCATTTGCAACCTGGGCTTACTGGCAGCATCGATCTTTCTGCTGATTAAAAAGAGGTCCGAAAATCCGATTTCAGAAATCCTGATCCCGGCAATCCTTTTTTTCAGTCTGATGCTTTTCTTTGCTTTTTTTCTTCGAAACCGGATCTACAATCAATGGGACGAATTATCGTTCTGGGATGCCTTTGTCCGCTCGTTGTATGTCACCGGTGCGAAATCGCCCACCATTATTCACGCGGACTACCCCCTGAGCATCTCTTTGATCCAATATTATTTTGTCGGATTAACAAAATACAGTCACGGGATCATCATTTTCGGAATTTTCTCGGTTATTTTTTCCGGCATCTTATATTGCTGCCCGCCCTTTTCCGGGAAAACATGCGTTGATTATCCGGTCATTTTCTTTTTTGCGATTTTGGCGCTCTATTTTTGTGAATCGGCAATTGATACCATCTATATTGACGGATTGATCGGCATTTTCTTCGCAGCGCTCATTTTCAAGATTTTTTCGGAAGAAGAATTTAACAATTCCTTTTTTATCCAACTGGCAATCCTGCTGTTCTTTTTTGTATCCCTGAAAACTTCCTGCATTGTTTTGCTGTGTGTATTGCTGCTGGTGCTAGTCTCCAGTGACGGCTTCATTGTCCATAAAGACTTCTCGGCTGAACGGGGACATTTCCGGACACTGAGCGTCCGGAAAACGCAAGTCATTCAAACCGGAATCGTCATTGCGGGCAGCGCAACCGCAACCCTCAGCTGGGAAATCCGCAATCAGATCATCCAACCGATGAAAGTTTTTTCAACCTCCCGGCTGACATTGGAGAACATACGCATCCTTTTTTCAGCCGACATCGCAGAGTGGGAACGGAAAATCTGGGAGCTTGTTCTGGATCATCTGTTCCGTCTGGATTTTTTTTCGGCAAAAACAACCGTGTTTATGCTGGTTTCTCTGTTATTTTTCATCGGATTGCTGATCCATATTATCGAAAACTCTGATTTTTCCAGAAAATTTTTGACCTTGAACACAGTTTTGTTTTTGGGGTTTGGAATCTATACCGCCTTCCTCACGATCTTTGCAATGTTCGTCCAGGAACCCGGACTCGGTGAACAGTTGAACAGCTTCCACCGTTATATCGGAAGCTATCTCATTGCGTGGGGTGTTTCTTTTTTTGCCATTCTTATTCAGAGAATTGTGATGCTTCCATCCGGAAGTTCCAGGAAATTTATTTCACTGATCAGTGCGGCAATCTTTTTTTATGTTTTGTCCGCCTCGCCCATGGAGCGGATATTCTCTCCGTTAAATCCGGAAAAGTCAATCTGGCTGCAGCAAAAAGCAGTTTACCAGGAATTCGTGAACGTTATTCCCAGCGGCAGTACCGTTCAGGTCATTGATTTGGATTCGTCGGGCTTATCCTGTCAAATACTAAACAATCTTTTCGTCGGGCACAGTTATATGATCTGGGAGCCATGCAGCAATCCGGAGGACTTCCAACTCAGTAAAGCAGAATTCGCTGATTATATCGAAGCGTCCGGAGCCGATTATATTTTGATTCTGCACGGGAACGATTATTTCTGGAAAGAATTCAGCGAAATGTTCGACTACCCCTGGCATGGCCAGGCGTTCAAAGTGGCAGGACACGGCGATTACCGCAGGGTTTCACCGGCGCAATAATTCCTCCTGGCAAAATCCTTGATTCACCGATCCAGAAATGACCGGCCGGCCGACAGATCATCCTTCTGCCATCTCAAACCGGCTATTCGGAATAAAAAAAGAAGACTTGTCGTTGTCTTGTCTGTGATATTCCGCAAAACAATATTGAGGAATTTGTTTTGCGGAATATCACAGACAATCCTTTATATCACCCGCAAATTTCTGCAGTTTTAGCACCATATTCGTAACAAAATTCACGATATAAAAGACAAAATTATTCCAATATGCTATAATCGTATCCACAATGGAGCTGGCGTTATTGTCGTTATTTCAATTCGTTCGTTAATACCGGAGACTCATATGAAACTCAACACACGCACAATCGTTGCTATAGGAATCGGTGCTGCCGTCTTCCTTGTATTAAACCGCTTCGTATCCATCCCGAGCGGCATCCCCAACACCACAATCAATACCGCTTATGCATTTTTGGCTTTTTTGGCCGTCCTTTTCGGCCCAATTGCCGGAGCACTCGTCGGGTTCATCGACCATGCTCTGACCGATGCGACGGCTTACGGATCCATTTGGTGGAGCTGGGTCATTGTATCCGCATTCGTCGGCGCAATCATCGGCCTCGCATGGAAGCGGATCGATATTGAAAAGGGCATTTTCGGAGGAAAAGAAATCCTCACCTTCAATATCTATCAGATCGTCGCCAACGCCGTTGGCTGGGGATTACTGGCGCCTGTACTCGATATCATTATTTATGCGGAACCGTCTGATAAAGTCTTCCTGCAGGGAGCGGTTGCCGGCCTTGCCAATATCGTGACTATTGCCGTTATCGGGACGATTTTCCTGGCAATTTATGCCAAAACCCGCACAAAAACAGGCAGTTTAAGTAAAGAATCATAAATACTACCATTGAACAGCCTGGCTCATTCCCAACGATTCAGGCTGTCTGTTTATGAACAGATGTTTCAGGGCTTGTTTTCCATTGCGTTGAAACATCTGTTTTTAATCAATCCCGCACGATGAAAAAAACAGTAATCGAGTTCCGCAATTTCAGTTTCAAATATCGGGCACAGGTCCAGAATACGCTGACCGATATCAATTTAACGATCGCCCAAGGAGAGAAAATACTGATTGCCGGTGCATCCGGCAGCGGGAAAAGCACGATTGGGCATTGCATCAATGGACTGATTCCGCATTATTACAAAGGCGAGATCACAGGGAATCTCTTTATCCAGGGAAAAGACGCCGCAGCGCTGGAAATCTTTGACCGTTCCAAGATGATCGGCACCGTTCTGCAGGATTCGGATGGGCAGTTTGTCGGGCAGACAGTCGGGGAAGACATCGCATTTGCTTTGGAAAATGACTGTGTCGGCCAGAATGAAATGATCCCGCGGGTCAGCCGGGTCAGCCGGCTGGTGGATATTGAGCAGCATCTTCATGCAGCGCCGCAGGACCTGTCCGGCGGACAAAAACAGCGTGTCTCATTGGCCGGCGTTTTGGTGGACAATGTCGAAATTCTGCTGTTCGATGAACCGCTTGCGAACCTGGATCCAGCCACCGGCCGATATGCGATGGAAATGATCGACGATCTGGCGCATGAAACCGGAGCGACCGTCATCATTATCGAGCACCGGATTGAGGACGTCCTCTGGAGGCCGGTTGATCGGGTGGTCCTGATTGACGAAGGAAAAATCATCCGTGATACAAGTCCGTTATATGTGACCGCGTTATCTTACGCGGGAATTCAACTGACCGAGGGAATGCGGCTGAGTCACCCCAGCCGGATTGATCCGGAAACGATCCAGGAACCCTTGTCCTGCTGGTACCGTCAGGAAATCAAAGAAGAACCCGCGCCGAACCGGGATATCGTTCTGACACTTTCGGACGTCTCCTTTTCTTATACCGCGGACAGAGAAGTGCTGCATAAAATCAGTTTTGACATCCGCAGAAATGAGATGACGGCAATTGTCGGGAAAAACGGAGCCGGGAAAAGCACGCTTTGCAAGCTGATCTGCGGTTTCGAAAAGCCGACCGACGGAAAAATCATGCTGGCAGGCAAAGACCTGAACGGCGTATCCATCCGGGAACGCGCGGATAAAATCGGCTTTGTCATGCAGAACCCAAACCAGATGATTTCACAGATCATGATCCGGGACGAAGTCGGTTTTACTTTAAAACTGCGGGATATGCCAAAAGACGAAATCAGTGACAGCGTCAATGAGTCCCTTCAAATATGCGGTTTATATCCCTTCCGCAACTGGCCGATATCCGCACTCTCATACGGTCAGAAAAAGCGGGTCACCATCGCGTCGATTTTAGTCCAGAAACCGGAGATCATCATTCTGGATGAACCCACCGCCGGTCAGGATTTTCGCCATTATACGGAGATCATGGAATTTCTGCAGTCGCTCCAGCAAAGAGGGATCACCATTCTGTTAATTACGCACGATATGCATCTGATACTGGAATATACCAAACGGGCGGTCGTCATCGCGGATGGCCGGCTGATCGCGGACGATAGCCCCGCCCGCGTCTTAACCGATGAGTCCATCATTAAGCCGGCAAACCTGAAAGAGACCAGCCTGCTGACACTGGCGGACAAAGCCGGCTTTGAAGATCCATTTGATTTTGTTAAACATTTTATCGCCGCTGATCGGGAGGCCCGGCACACGCCATGTCATCCGTAAAAATGCTTTCCTACATCAAACGGGATACACCGGTCCATAACCTTTGCGGTGTGACCAAGCTGGTTGTTTTTTTGGCCTGGACCATTGTCTGCATGCTCAGTTACGATACACGGGTACTGTTAGTTACGCTGTGTTTCAGCCTGATCATTTTCAAGCTTGCCCGCATCCGCTGGCGGGAAGTCCGTTTTGTTCTCGCCTTTATCGGGTTCTTTCTGCTGCTGAACGATGTCGCCATCTACATTTTCTCACCGGAAGAAGGTGTGAATATCTACGGTACCCGGCATGTGCTGTTCCAGTTCTCCAGCCGTTATACGGTAACGAAGGAGCAGCTTTTTTATCTTTTCAACGTGACTCTGAAATATCTGACGGTTGTTCCCGTCGCGCTGCTGTTTCTGATCACAACGGATCCAAGCGAATTTGCTGCGTCGTTAAGCGGCATCGGGATCACCTACCGCATTTCGTATGCCGTTTCGATCACCCTGCGTTATATTGCCGATATCCAAAATGATTTTCACAATATCTCACAGGCACAGCAGGCCCGCGGCGTTGATTTGTCAAAAAATGTATCCCTGAAAAAAAGAATTTCAGGGATTGCTTCCATCGCCGTTCCGCTGATCTTCTCCAGCCTGGAACGAATTGATCTGATCAGTAACGCGATGGACCTGCGCGGGTTTGGAAAGCACAAAATCCGCACCTGGTACAGCGCCCGCCCGTTCAAGACGGCCGATTATATCGTACTTGCCGGAATGGTACTGTTTGTCCTGGTCGGGCTTTACGTCACATTCCATGACGGCGAGCGGTTCTTCAACCCGTTTGTCCCATAAAAGACGCGCCGTTCGGGATCGATCCGCAGATTTTTCTTTATAATTCAAAATTTGGTCTGGGTATAAAGAGAATGAACATCCCCAAAGTGGCAGATTTGTGGTTCTGTTGTTTTGCGTAAAACGCAAAACAACAGAACCACAGTTCCTGCTTCGATAAATTCGTTTTTTGATGCTTGAATCAAATTTGGATCAACGAAATATTTCCGCCTTATTTTGTCGACGCGACCGCCATGATCCCGTAAATAAAAACAAAAACGGGAATCAATACCGTGTTCACGTCAACCGTCCTAAGAAACGGAATGAACAGGCCGAGGCTTTGAAGCAGCAAAACCGCGCCGATCACGACAGTCGACAGCGCCCAAAACCAGTTGGACGCAGGGCGCAGGGCGAATTCGCAAATTCCGATAAGAATAAACACGACCGGGAACCAGCGATCCAGCGTAAACCCTGAAATTGTGATCGCGATGCCAAACAGCGGCAACAGGCTTAAAGCGCCGAAGAGAATAAGAATAAGGCCCAAAATTACCGATATCCCTTTTTGCATGGAGACCCTCCTTTAAGACAAAATGAAAATATCATAGAAAGGATGACGGGGACATAATTTTTCCGTCACCCCAACAGCTCTGGTGGTTCGTCCGGCTACGCTTCCTCAACAGCCTCAATTTCCGGAAAGAATTGCCGTAAAGTTCCTTCCACCCAACCATGAAGCGTTGAAGCGGAAAGGGGACAATCTTCGCACGCCCCGCCCAGGCGTACCTTTACAACTTTCCCGTCAAAGGACACAAAAGAGACTGAACCGCCATGATAATGGTTGATGTAATCGTCCAATTCGCCGATCAGTCCGCTGATACGATCCTCGATTGAAAATTCTTCTATCATTTTCGCCCTCCCTGAACAAAAGATTTTTTCCGCTTTTCCTGATCATTTGCGGCAAAACTGAAGATGCCCGGCACGGATATCAGGATGGGGAGATTTTCCTGCTGAAATAATCCCTGCGCTGCAATGGCGCCCATCGGCAAAACCCCAAAAAACGAAAGAGCTTATTTTCCTCATGATCCGAACCGTTGTGCAAACAAAATGTTATTTTACTATACCCGTATTATAATAGTTTCAGCGAAAATATGGATCACAACAGACATTCGAACAGGAATTCGAAATATGAATTTCCCTTCCGAATGAAGAGGTAAATTTTGTTGTTATTTTTGCGCAAAAACAACAAGACTTTTTCGAAATTCGAATTGCAGGTATTCGAAATAGAATGATCCCTTTCGGACAAAGGGAAAAACTTGTGGTTCACTTTTCATGATTCAACTACGGATGGACCAGCAATTCAAAATATGGACGGATTTGTATGAAAATTATCGAAATAACTGAAATGTCACAGCAGGTTCTGGACGCGTTCACCGCACTGCTGCCGCAGCTTTCATCCTCGGCAAAGCAGCCGGTCTGGGAAGAGCTGGCGGACATGATTCAATCCAAGGCATCCATTGTATTGGCTGCGGTGGATCCCGATGACGGCAATAAAATTTACGGCACGCTGACTTTGGTCGTGTTCCGCATCCCCACCGGGGTTCGCTCCTGGATCGAGGATGTGATCGTTGACCAGGCGGCCCGCGGCAAGGGGATCGGTGAAATGCTCGTGAATGCCGCAATCGAACGGGCAAAAGCGGAAGGAGCCAAAACGGTCGACCTGACCTCCCGCCCTTCACGGGAGGCGGCAAACCGGCTTTACCAGCGCTGCGGCTTCGAACAAAGGGTCACCAATATTTACCGTTATACAATTGAATAACGGCCGGCAGTTTGGAAGAAGCGGATCTCCTTCGAATAAAAAGAGGACCTTTTTTATCATCCGAATGGCTGATAGCAGCCGGTAAGCCGAATCAGGGAAGCCTTCCTTATGGATTCAGAAGGCTTACGGGTACCTTTCCATCAACCGGGTCATCGGAACACCGTTCAATTTTTTTTAAACCGGAATTCGAGGTACGATATATGGGAGCTGACCTCAACATTTCAAACAGAAGGATTTATAAGGAATTGTTATGACATCAAACCAGAATGCAAACATCTTCGGCGAATTAAAATGGCGCGGGATGGTCTATGATACCATGGAAGGCGTCGAAGAATTGTTGGCAAAAGAAAAAGTCAGGCTTTACAACGGGTTCGACCCGACGGCAGACAGCCTGCATGTCGGGCACATGGTTTCGATGATCGCGCTCGCGCGCTTCCAGCGCTTCGGACACCACGTCATCGCGCTTGCCGGCGGCGGCACCGGCATGATCGGCGATCCCAGCGGCAGATCGTCCGAAAGGAATCTGCTGACCGTGGAGGAAACCCGCCACAACGTGGAAGAGATCAAAAAGCAGCTGGCTCATTTTCTGGATTTTGAGGTGAAAACCAATCCCGCCCGGATTGTCAACAATGCCGACTGGTTGTTAGAGCTCCGGCTGGTTGATTTTCTGCGTGAAATCGGGAAACATTTCACCATCAACACCATGCTGACCAAGGATTCCGTCAAAAACCGGATGGGACGCGAAAGCGGGCTGTCCTACACGGAA
Organism: uncultured Anaerolineaceae bacterium; assembly: GCA_937890875.1. Taxonomy (GTDB): domain Bacteria; phylum Chloroflexota; class Anaerolineae; order Anaerolineales; family Anaerolineaceae; genus Flexilinea. The sequence continues at coordinate 8,340 of CALAEB010000132.1, forward strand.
TTCAGCTACAGCCTTCTCCAATCCTTCGATTTCTTGCATCTGTACGAAAATGAAAACTGTATCATGCAGACCGGCGGCAGCGACCAGTGGGGGAATATCACAGCCGGCTGCGAATTGATCCGAAGAAAAATCGGAAAAAACGCGTATGGCCTGACCTACCCGTTGGTCAAGAAAAAAGATGGATCCAAATTCGGCAAAACAGCCGGCGGGGCCGTCTGGCTCAGCCCTGAACGGACCTCACCGTACAAGTTCTACCAGTTCTGGCTCAACGCGGATGATCAGGATGTGATCGATTATTTGAAATATTTCACGTTTTTTGACCGGGATACAATTCTTTCACTGGAAACAGAGACCAAAGAAAAACCGGAAGCCAGAAACGCGCAGAAAGCGCTTGCCAGGGAAATGACACTGATGATGCACGGGCCGACCGCGCTGGATAAAGCGGTACAGGCCAGCGAGGCGTTATTCGGCGGTGAAATTGACGGGCTTTCTTCCGGGGATATCAAAGAAATTTTCGCCGAAGTTCCTTCCAGCTTGTTCGGGAAAGAGCAGTTTTCCGGAGAAGGAAAAGGGATTGTCGATCTGCTGATCGAAAGCGGTTTTCTGAAATCCAAAGGCGAAGCCCGCCGCGCAATCGCGGAAGGCGGAATTTACGTGAATAACCATCGTGTAAACGACAGCGCCTTAACAATCGCCATCGAACAATTCATTGACGGAACATATCTCGTTCTGCGCAGGGGAAAGAAAAACTATTTTATGATTGAAACAAATTGATTGTGCCGGTCAGCAGTATTTTGAAACATAAAAATAGATTTCTATTTTCACAGGAATTACCGCAGAATAAAGCAATAATTCGAATCCTGATTTTATCTGAAAGGGATTTTCATATTCCAAATTCATGAGAATAAGAAACCCGCCGCTGCGGCAGGTTTCTTATTCAATTTCTCCGTTGTTTTTCCGGATTTCGTCAAGGTAATTATAAAAAGTAAATTTTGAAAAACCAAAAAAGTCGCAGAGCTTAACGCTTGCTTTCGACATGTGCAGCACACCTTTTTTGTCCAAAAACTCCAATGCGCGAAGTTTTTCATTTTTATCCATCTCGGATGCCGGCTTTCCGGCTTTTTCCTCAACTAAATGCAAATAATAATCCATCAGTTCGCCCAAACTGTGGACAAAAACCGCGCTGTTATGCGCCTCGAACTCATTCACGGCTTCCGTATTGGTGAACGAATTAATGATTTCTTTCACCTGTTCCAACTGGGTTATATCCGCATTGATACAAACCGCCCCGACAGCCTCCCCCTTCTCATTCCGGATAAATGTCGTGAAAGACTTAAAAATCCGGCCGTCTTTGGTCCGGCTGAATGTCTTCAATTTTCTTCTCATCCCATTTGAGCGCCTCGAAAAATTTGTTCGTCGGCGAATCTCCCACTTTCCGGTTGGTTAAACTGTTATAGATCCTGACGATAGTATGTTCATATCCCTTTGTAAAATCATGAACAACAATCTCGCAGTGCCCGCCAAACATGTCCAGAAGATTCATACAGAATCTGTCAAAAAAAGTATCGTCAAATTGCATAACGGATTTCCCCAAAACGATCTATTAAATTAATTGCTGCAATGGAATCAGCCGTAAAAGAACTTTCCGCAGCGGAATTGATTCATTGGTTCTTAGCCATTTATCTTATCATGTTTTGTTCAATTTCAAAAAAATCCGGCAGCACCCGGTAATTCAAAACATACGAAGGGTGCGCCGTGATTTCCGCTTTTATTCCGAAAAGATTCTCTGAATCCCGGGATATTGCCCAGGATTTCGAATTATGATTGGGGTGTCAAAACCATTCACTAACCGTAACAGGGGTGTTTGTTGTTCTCTTTTTTGTTGCGTTTTGTGCAGCAAAAAAGAGAACAACGATTTCCGCTTTCAACAATCCGACTTTTGACACCCGGACCAAATGCCGAATTGTGCCATCCTGCCGGAAAAACAGGCTTACGTCAAACCGCCTTTTCCGCCATCACCTGATAGCGTTCAAATTTCTCCTTCGAAGCCTGCTCAGCTTTTGCCATCAGGATTTTTGCCTCCTCAGGAAAAGTGCGTTCCAGTGCCGCAAAGCGTACTTCGCCTTTCATAAAATCACGTAATGGGACAGACGGAGTTTTCGAATCCAGCATAAACGGATTTTCCCCATTATTTTTCCGGCGCGGATCATAGCGATACAACGTCCAATAACCGGAATCAACCGCCAATTTTGATTCGGGCTGCGCATAAGCCATTCCTTTGACAATTCCGTGACTGATGCACGGTGCGTAAGCGATAATTAAGGACGGGCCATGATAAGACTCGGCTTCTTTCAGCGCTTTGATCAGCTGCAGTTGATTCGCGCCCATTGCGACCTGCGCAACATAAATGTTCCCATAGTTGATGGCCAGCAGGCCCAGGTCTTTCTTGACGGTTTTCTTGCCGGAAGAGGCGAATTTTGCCACCGCGCCGACCGGCGTGGCTTTGGAGGACTGGCCACCGGTGTTGGAATAGACCTCCGTGTCGACAATCAGGATATTCACATTCTCACCGCTGGCCAGCACATGATCCAACCCGCCATATCCAATGTCGTAAGCCCAGCCGTCGCCGCCGTACATCCACATTGACCGCTTGACCAGATGCTCGCTGTTTTCCAGAATATACCGAGCGGCTTCATTCGCGGCATCCGGACTGCCATGCAGGGCGTTCAATACCGCATCCGCCCGCTCCCGGGTCCCTTCGCTCTCGTCGATTCCTGCCAAATACGCGCCGAGCGCCTGTTTCAATTCGCCAACCTGCGTTTGCGCAGATAATTCCCACACTTTTTCATTCAGCCGCGCCCGCTGCTGGTTCACCGCAAGTACCATGCCCAACGAGAACTCCGCGTTGTTTTCAAACAGCGAATTGGAGAAAGCCGGGCCATATCCCTTTCGGTTGGTCGTATAAGGCACATTCGGGCAAGCCGCACCCCAGGCCTGTGTGCAGCCGGTCGCGTTAGCGATGATCATGCGATCGCCGAACAGCTGTGTCATCAGCTTCATATAAGGCGTTTCACCGCAGCCGGCACAGGCGCCGGAGAATTCAAGCAGCGGTTCTTCAAACTGGCTGCCTTTGACCGTGAATTTATCAAACGGATTTTCTTTCGGGGAAAGCGTCAGTGAATAATCCCAATTTTCCATCTCGCGCATCCGGCTTTCCAGCGGCTCCAGCACAAGCGCCTTCTGTTTGGCAGGGCAGACCTCGACACAGCTTCCACATCCGGTGCAGTCCAGCACATCTGTCCGCACGCTGAAATGAAATGTTTCGACATCCTTCCCCTTTGCCGCAGCTGCCGGATAGGAATCCGGTGCGGCTTTCATCTCTGCCTCCGTCAGCAGAAAAGGCCGGATCGCGGCGTGCGGGCAGACATAAGCGCATTGGTTGCATTGGATGCAGTTTTCCGGGACCCAAGCGGGCACATTCACCGCCGTGCCGCGTTTCTCGTATTTGGAAGTGCCCAGCGGGACAGTACCGTCCGCGGCCGCCGCAAACGTGCTGACAGGCAGCCAGTCACCTTGCAGCGCGTTGACCGGAATCAGCACTTTCCGAATATAATCCGGCAGCGGTCCATTGATATTATCCGCGGCCGCCGCAGTTTCTTCAGCCTTGAGCCACGTGGCAGGCACCCGGATTTCGGTCACATCCGCAATGCCGCGGTCGACGGCCGCATAATTCATCGTCAGCACCTTTTCGCCTTTCGCGCCGTAACTCTTTTGAATCGCATCTTTCATATAACGCACCGCGTCATCAATCGGTAACACGCCGGACAATTTGAAGAAAGCGGCCTGCAGCACTGAATTGATCCGGCTGCCCAGACCCAATTCAGCCGCGATTTTTGTCGCGTCAATCGTATAAAACCGGATTTTGTTCGCGGTAATTTCCCGCTTTACCTTGGCGGGTAAATGGTGCGCCAGTTCTTCGCCATTCCAGCCGCAGTTCAGCAACAGCGTCCCGCCGGGTTTAATTTCACTGACAACGTCGTACTTGGCAATATAAGAAGGATTGTGGCAGGCCACAAAATCCGCGCCGTTCACCAAATACGCGGAACGGATCGGCTTCTTTCCGAAGCGAAGATGAGAGCGGGTAATGCCGCCGGATTTCTTGGTGTCATATTCGAAATAAGCCTGAACATATTGGTCGGTATGATCCCCGATGATTTTGATCGAATTTTTATTGGCGCCCACTGTGCCGTCCGACCCCAGGCCCCAGAATTTGCAGCTGATCGTCTCGGGATCACCCGTGTTCAAAGCGGGGCCGACCGTCAGCGAATGATGTGTCACGTCGTCATCAATTCCGACGGTAAAGTGATTTTTCACAGAATCCGAGCGCATATTGTCAAACACAGCCTTGATCTGAGCCGGCGTGACATCTTTGGAAGATAACCCGTAACGCCCCGCAACCATTCGCGGATGGCGTCCGTATTCGGCAAGCGCCGTGCAAACATCCTGATACAGCGGCTCCCCCACCGCACCCGGCTCCTTCGTCCTGTCGAGGACAGTGATGTGCCGCGCTGTTTCCGGCAGTTTAGTGAGAAAATGAGATACCGAAAAAGGCCGGTACAGATGAACCTGCAGGTACCCGGTTTTTTCGCCGCGCGAATTAAGAAAATCAATCGTCTCCTGAACCGTTCCCGAAACGGAGCCCATCGCAATGATCACGCGATCGGCGTCCGGCGCACCATAATAATCAAACAGGCCATATTTCCGGCCCGTCAGCTTGGCAAGTTGGTCCATATATCGCTCAACGATAGCCGGCACCGCGTCGTAATAGCGGTTCGAAGCTTCCCGTGCCTGGAAGAACACGTCCGGATTCTGGACAGTCGACCGCTGCACCGGTTTGTTCGGGTCCAGCGCATTTTTCCGGAATGCCTGCAAAGCCTCCCGGTTCAGCAATGAAGCCAGCGCTTCATAGTCCAGAATTTCAATTTTCTGGATCTCGTGCGAAGTCCGGAATCCGTCGAAGAAGTGCAGGAACGGGACCCGGCTTTCAATCGCAGCCAAATGAGGAACCGCTGCCAGATCGGCCACCTCCTGCACGCTGCCGCTCGAGAGCATCGCGAAACCCGTCTGCCGGCAAGCCATCACATCGGAATGGTCGCCGAAAATTGAGAAAGCGTGCGTGCCAACTGTCCGCGAACTCACGTGCAGAACGCCGGGCAGAAGTTCACCCGCCATGCGGTACATCGGTGGAATCATCAGCATCAGCCCTTGAGAAGCGGTGTAGGATGTGGCCAACGCGCCCACTTCCAGGGCGCCGTGCATCGCTCCGGCGGCGCCGGACTCCGCCTGCATTTCCATCAGGCGGACGGTTTGCCCGAAGATGTTCTTTTTTCCCTGAGCGGACCATTCGTCAACATGTTCAGCCATTGGCGACGACGGCGTGATCGGATAAATCGTCGCCACTTCCGTAAAGGCATATGAGATATATGCCGCCGCTTCGTTTCCATCCATCGTTTTCTTAAGGATCATTTGATCATCCTTTCTTTCCTGATGCACTCCCAGATACGCGCTTTGCAA
>CALAEB010000133.1 GCA_937890875.1 uncultured Anaerolineaceae bacterium
CTTATCGCGGGCATAATCTGCCGGTTGGAACTGGATTGACTTCAGCGACGAGCTGTATTTACAAAGTGACGGCTTCCAACGGGATAATTGGCTGGGGCGAAACCAATCCCATTATAAACCTGAAATTTCATCGCCGGCTTTTTGAAAGAAAGGTGCGGAATGCGTTGTGCGGGGTCGACGTGTTCGACCGCAATGAAATCTCACGCCGGTTAAGCCAAACGTTCGTGCCGCCAATTTTTTCGAAAAGCCTGTTGGCCGGAATCGATATGGCCTGTTGGGACATTATCGGCAAAGCTGTGAAACAGCCGGTTTATAACCTGCTGGGCGGAAAGGTGAGAGACCGGGCTGGCATCGCGTATTGTATCGGGATCTACGAGGATAAAATTACGCGCGAAAAAATTCAATCGATTAAAGAGCTCGGTTTTACGACCATCAAGACCAAGGGCGGCGGCGATGTAAATGATGATATCCGGAGGGCGCGCCTCTGCAGAGAATGGGCGGGGGATGGAATCGACCTGCGCATCGACATGAACCAAGGCTATGACATAACGCAGGCGGCGCGGTTCTTAAGCGCGGTCGAATCTTTGAATCTTGAGTATGTGGAACAGCCGATCCCGGTCAATCGCTTCGATCAGATGGCAACGCTTGTTCAAAGGTCGCTGACGCCGGTTGCTATCAATGAAGATTGTTATATCCCGCATAATCTGCTGCAATATATCCTGTGCAAAGCGATTGATTTGGCGGTGATCGATTTGGACCCGCTGGGCGGCATTTCCGCGCTGGTGAAGATGGCAAATATTTGTCAGGAACTCGGTATTCCGTTGGCCCATCACTGCGGTTTTGACATGGGGATCAAAACCGCGGCAATTCTGCAGGTTTACGCGGCGAAGACAGCGCTCTCCCATCCGACAGACAGTACCTACATGGGGCACGCGGATGATATCCTGATGAAGAAGATCTCAATTGTGGACGGCAGTTTTGTGATTCCGGACGCGCCGGGGCTTGGGATTGAGGTGGACCCGGAAAAAATCAGCCGTTATGCTGTTGCTGTTTAAGTTTTTGCATCCGGCAAGCGGCGTCTTATCCAATCAACCGACAAGAGCAAAGATATGAAAATTGAGAACATTGAATTGTTTTTTGTGAAAATTCCCGTGGTTCCGACGGCAAAAGGCGGAATTGCGCCTTACCGCGGTCACGATTGCCTGCCTGGACAAGGACTCGAATTTGCCGAAAGCTGTCTGGTAAAACTATATACAGATGATGGGATCACCGGATGGGGAGAGGCAAATATCGTAATGGATCCTGTTGTTCAGAAGTCACTCTTCGAAGACTATATCCGCCCGTTGGTGATTGGGCAGGATTGTTTCGGAGCGGACGCATTTATCTCGAAGGCGGCAAAATCCTTTGAACCCCCGATCGGAATCAAAGGCGTCCTGACTGCGATTGATATTGCCTGTATGGATATTATGGGAAAAGTTTGTCAACGCCCGGTTTCTTCTCTTTTAGGCGGAAAAATCCGACCGAAGGTGGAGATCGCTTATTGTCAGGGCCTTGAGGACTTTGCCTGCACGCAGGACCGAATCGCAAAAATAAAAGAAATGGGCTATACAACCTATAAAACCACCGGCGGACAGAACCTGCATTCGGATATCGAACGGGCGAAGGTAATTCGGGAAGCGGCCGGGAGCTTGATGAAGATTCGTGTGGATATGAATGAGGCATATGACCTGATCTCAGCGGCCAATTATTTCGCTGCGATCGATGATTTTGGATTCGAATATGTTGAGCAGCCATTCGGAGTGAATAATTTTGACGGGTTTGCCGGCTTACGCAAACGATTCACGACGCCTGTTGCGATCAACGAAGATTCTTACATACCTAATAATCTGTATGAATATGCAAAACGCGACGCGATTGATGCGGCGGTTGTCGATATGGATCCATGCGGCGGGATATCCCAAATTTCAAAAGTAGCGGATTTTGCTGAAGCGGTTGGATTGCCGCTAATACACCATTGCGGCTTTGATTTAGGAATAAAAACGGCGGCGATTTTACAGGCTTATGCCGCGAAACCCGCTTTTTCCAGAGCGATGGACAGCATCTATATGGAACTTGAAGACGATATTTTATGTGAAAAGCTGAAGATTGAAAACGGCAGTTTTATCATCCCCGATTCACCCGGATTGGGTATTGAAGTGGACGAAGAGAAAGTTCGCAGCTATTCATTTTTTGGGATAGGGTGTCAAAAGCTGCATTACCGATAACAAAAAACCTGATTTTTGTCACCCTGGTCTTTTGGTATCGGCTCATACACACAACCTATCATTGAGGAGGCGTTTGTGGATATTTACCAGCATCTGAAACAAATCGGTATTGAAATTCCCGACTTGCCCAAACCGGTCGCTTCTTATTTGCCCGCGATTGTATTCGAAAGTCAGATTTATGCGTCCGGGCAAACCGGTACTTTGAATCAAAAACTTGTCTATCAAGGAAAATTGGGGGCAGATGTGTCCATACTTGACGGAAAGGCCTCCGCCCGTTTGGCTGCACTGAATTGCCTCTCCGCGCTCCAAACGGTATTGGGAGATCTGAATCGGGTCGAAAGAATCCTGCGGGTGACCGGTTATGTCGCGTCGGCCGCAGGATTTAACCAGCAGCCGGCTGTCGTCGTGGGGGCTTCGGCGCTTTTGATCGAAGTGTTTGGCCAAAAAGGGTGGCATGCCAGAACCGCGATCGGTGTTGCTGAGCTGCCCTCCAATGCGCCGGTGGAAATTGAACTCATTGCGGCCTTGGCATTTTAACTCCTGACAACCCAATATTCATTCAGAAATAACAAACAAGACGGCGTTTTTGACAAAGAAAACGCCGTTTTTCATTAATCGACCCGCTTACTTTCATCTGTGCGTGTTTTTTCTCGGGAATCCCGTAAATTATGGTCGTGACAATACTTTTTATGGTGATCAATGCTCCAGGGGCAAGGCCGGCGGATGTGTGCTTTTAATCCGATAATTGGGGACCGTTTGTCACTACTGTATATATGTTATAAGAATTATTATAAGACATATTATAAATATAATAAAATTAGGAGCGATCTATATGAATATCCCATTCGGTGAGATGAAACGCGTCTTTGATGTAATCAAACATTATGATCAGAAGATTGATAAGAATTTTAAGATTCCACTGGAAGAATATGAATCCCGATATAAAAAAATTTGGGTTGAACTGGAAAAAAGGAAAATCGATCTGGGCTTTTTCTTTTGGTATCGCGAAATGCCCGGTGATGGAATTTATCTGACAGGATATAACCCGACGATTGAACGGGCGAGTGGCGTCATCGCTGTCAATAAGCGTCCGATGCTCATCGCCGGCCCGGAGTCAGGAATTCTTTCTCGTGAGGTTGGGTTAAATCTCCAGACGGAGTTCGTGAATGAATTCAGTATTCCGGACGAATATTATGAAGGTATTGAAAGGGCGGATCTGGCAGAAATCATCCATGATTACGCCGGGAAAATTACAAGAATCGGCTATCTCACTTCAGATGATCTTATCCCTGCGAAATTCATGAGCTTTTTGCATACGTCATTCGGAAAGGACATTGAGGTCGTCGACGCAAGTGATATTCTCGAAGAATTGCGCTATGAGAAAAGCGATGCGGAATTTAAATGTATGGAGCAGGCCGATATGATCGCCTGTGCCGCTGTGCGTGCAATGCTCTCGATTGCAAAGCCGGGAATTCGGGAGAGTGAACTGGCGGCTGTTGGCGATTTCACCGTTAAGGCGTTGGGAGGATGCGGGTATGGATTCGAGACGATTGTAAACTCTTCCGAACGCTGCCGGACGGTAATTGGTCCGGCCTCGAATCGTGTTATCAATGAAGGTGAAATTGTTCAGATCGGCTGCAGTCCCAGCTTTGAAGGATATAAAGGTGTTTGCAGGCGTGCTTTTGTGATGGGTGAAAGAAATGAAGCGCAAAAAAGGTATTTCGAAGTAATGAACGAAGGTTTCCGAAGGGCCAAGGAAATGTTATACCAGGTCTGTGAAAATGACCTGCCGTCAAACCTGATCGATCTTGCCGCACGGGATTATTTTGCCACCGAATTGGTTGACGGTATCAGCATGAAGAATTTCCATTTTTATAGCACATGTCATGGGACGGGTCTTACAGAATGTCTTGAAAAGATGGTTATTACGCCGACCAAAGAAGAGCTTTACGGCGAAAATGTCGGGATCATGCTCGACTTGGGATGTTATGGACATCCGAATTCGGATATATGCGGTGGTTGTGTGGAAGACGCCTTTATCAAGAAAGGCAATGAAGCGTTTCATTTTTCGGACATGCCGATCGATGTTCAAAATTTGGTTGGAAAAGAAATTCAACTTTAGTTTTAGTTCGTTTCCGGAAAGCATTTGCAAATATGAGCTTAAAAAAGAAGGCTTTTCTTCCTGGCAGCAGATCGATCACTTTAATTCTTATCATTCTTGTGATATTTGTTTGCATGTCTATTCTTAAAGGGGAATTGTTCTATGCAGCAACGAACATTTCCACAATTTTTTCAAATTTGTCATACGATCTTTTGCTCGCCTGTGGAATGACATTCGTTTTGATTTTGGGCGGTATCGATTTGTCGGTAGGGTCGGTTCTGGCGTTCGTTGGAATCGTTGTCACCATGTTGCTTCATGATGGGACGCCTATCATCCCATCTATTTTCATTGGCTTGCTGGTTGCGCTGTTGAGCGGCGCTGTCAACGGCATTCTGATCTCGAAAATACACATTGCGCCTTTTGTTTCTACGTTGGCAACCATGTCTGTTCTGCGAGGCGCTTGTTATGTGTTGACCAGCGGCTTTTTCATTGTCGGTCTTCCTGAAAGTTACATTTCTATAGCCCGGGGTTCAATGTTGGGCATTCCCAATAAAATTGTAATTTCACTGGCAATTATGGGCTTTCTGGGCATCATTTCCACAAAACATATTTTATTCAAACAAATGTATTATGTGGGCGACAATCCAAGAACGGCATACCTTTCCGGCATCGCTTCATCTCGAACCATTATTTTGGGATATTCGGTTTGCAGTCTTCTGGCCGGGATTGCCGGAATTCTGATGACAAGCAGTTTCGGGATGGGGCAGGCCAGTTTTGGTATTGGCTCTGAAATGAGGGCAATTGCGGCGGCTGTGATTGGCGGGGCAAGCATGAGCGGGGGTGAAGGGAATTTCATTGGAACGGCTTTAGGGGTAATTCTGGTCGCTTTAGTTAATAATGTTTTTATCATGTTCAATGGTTCCCCCAATTGGTCAACAGCGATCAGCGGCATTATGCTGCTTGTTGCCGTTGCGTTGGATCTGCTCCGAACAAGGGAAAAGACGAGGTGACGGGACAATTATGAGTTTACTTGAATTAAAAAATATCAGTAAATCATTTGGTGATAACGTGGTGTTGGATCGGATCTCTCTTTCACTTGAGCAAGGCGAAATTCACGCAATCATCGGAGAAAATGGCGCGGGAAAATCAACCCTGATGAAAATAATCGGCGGGATTTACGCTCAGGATGGTGGGCAGGTTTTGATTGATAATCGAGAGGTCCAGATGCGAACACCTATGGATGCTTATCGGGAAGGAATTGGGATTGTCCATCAGGAATTGAGTCTGGCTGAGAATATGACGGTCGCGCAGAATGTTTTTGTAAATCATGAACCGACAAATTTCCTTGGTTTCATTGACTGGAAACAGCTGAATCACAATACAGTTCAGGAATTTAAGAAAATCGGCATTGCCATTTCGCCTGAGACAATCGTTAAGTCGTTAAGCGTCGGGATGCAGCAAATTGTCGAAATTGTCAAAGTACTTTCCCAAAATGTGCGGATATTGATCCTGGACGAGCCAACCAGTGCACTTTCCGATAAAGAAATCAGAAACTTGTTTGATTTACTTTCTATGCTGAGGGATCGAGGCACGCTAATTATTTTTATCAGTCATAAATTGCGTGAAATTTTGGAAATCTCGGATCGGGTATCTGTTTTGCGGGACGGGAAATTTATCGGCACGCTGGATAAAGCGGCGATGGAAGAAAGCAAAATCATAAAAATGATGGTCGGACGGGAAATTGACAATCTGTACCCACCCAAAGCCGACGTTCACAAAAATAAAGTCATATTGGAGACGAAGAAGCTGACGAGGAACCGGAAATTTTACGATGTTGATTTCAAAGCATATAAAGGGGAGGTTACCGGTATCTTTGGGTTGATTGGTTCCGGCAGAACGGAGTTTGCCTATTCACTTTTTGGCGCTGACAGAATTGATTCAGGGACCTTGATTTATGAAGGATCCGAGGTCACGTTCAGTTCTCCGGCAAAAGCCATTGAAGCCGGAATTGGTTATTTATCCGAGGATCGAAAACGACTTGGCCTGTTTATCGGAATGGATGTCAAAGATAATATTGTGGCAGCCACGCTGGAAAAGATTTCGGCCCATCTTGGGCTGCTTAATGAGCGGAATGCCGCTGCGATCAGTAACGAATATATTGAAAATCTGGATATTCACCCCCGCGGATGTAACAGTGAAAAGACATTCAATTTGTCGGGTGGAAATCAGCAGAAAGTTTTATTATCGAAATGGCTCGCTGCCCGCCCGCATCTTCTGATTGTGGATGAACCTACCAGAGGGGTGGATATCGGAGCAAAAGCAAATATCCATAAAATTTTACGTGACTTAGCTAATACTGGGATTGCGATTGTGATGATATCTTCCGATTTGCCTGAAATTTTGGGTCTTTCAGACAAAGTTGTTGTGTTTCATGAGGGCAGAATTACCGATACATTGGCAAATGAAAGTCTTACAGAAGAGATGATTCTAGAGAAAGCTTTTAATAAAGGCGGTGTGGAATGATCCGGAAAGAACAAAGAGAGCGTTTATTGGATCATCTGCGTAAGGTTGATCTGCATTATGTTGTTTTGGTTGTTCTAATCATTTCGCTTTCGCTTATTATGGGCGGCAAGTCAAGATATTTTTTCACGCTGACCAATTTCGACGTAATGGTTAACAACTTCATTATGGAAGCCATTATGGCTTTGGGGATGACGATGGTTATCATTTCAGGCGGAATCGATATCTCTGTTTCCGGTGTTCTGCCTTTTATCGCAATTGTTTTTGCCAACTTATTATTGCGGGGGATTCCTGTCCTGTTGGCGGCGCTTATTGCTATTTTTGTTTCATGCCTGATCGGGCTGGCCAATAACTGGCTGCGGCGTGTTCTGAATATTCATCCCATGATTGTGACAATGGCAATGCAGCTGACATTGCGCGGTTTGAATCTCGCAGTTACGGATGGCTCGGTCATTTCTGGATTTTCACAGGAATTTCAAAAGATCAATCAGTTTAAACCGCTCGGAATAAGCATTTCAGTATGGATCTATATCCTCTTGGCATTCATTTTCCTGATCTATTCAAAACAAAACAAGATGTTTTTAAACATTTTTTTTGTCGGCGGGAACAAGGAAGCTGCGACACTTTCGGGAATGAACACGGAAGGAGTTTTGCGTTTTGTCTATGTGCTCAATGCCGCGTTAGCTGGGTTGGCCGGCGTTCTTTCCACCACTGTGTATAACAGCGCGAGTTATAGCTTTGGACAGGGTGTTGAGATGCGTGTGATCACTGCAGTTGCGATCGGAGGCACCAGCTTGACACATGGAGGAAGCGGTTCGATTATCGGCACAATCTTTGGCACAGTTTTTTTAGCGCTGATTTATAACGCATTTGTCATGAGTGGAATTTCAACATATTACCAGGACGTTTTCACTGGTTTGATGCTTATCCTTGCGGTCCTTTTGAGCGAAGGCGCCCGCATGATTAAAGAAAAAAGTGTAAAACAGGCGTCAGCCTGAATAATAAAAGGAGAATATTTATGAAAAAAAGTCTGCTGTTTATTCTTTCCATATTGTTGATTTTCAGTGTCGTTGCCTGCGGAACAAGTACAGGTGAAAATGAATCAGTCAGTACAAGCGAAGTGGAACCGGAGTTGTACTCGATGGTTGTTTTTACCAAAGGGGCTGAGTACTTTAATTGGGCTTATTCCGGAATGAAAGACGCGGCAGTTTCCATCGGCAGTCATATTACGGTGGAGCTTCAGGGACCGGCTGAATGGGACGCTTCTCTTGAAGCCCGATCGGTTGAACAGGTTCTGGCCAAAAAGCCGAACGGGATTGTTGTTTCCTGTGCGGATGAGTCCACATTGATCCCTGCAATTAACAAGGCGATTGATCAGGGCACGCCGGTGATTACATTTGACAGTGATTCACCGGAAAGCAAGCGCCTGTCTTATGTCGGGACAAACAACTTTGATTTTGGCGCGGTCGCCGGAAAAGCAATTGTGGATGCGATCGGTACCTCCGGTGAGGTTGCCATTATTATGGTTCCGGGCGCTGTTTCGATGGAAGAACGTGCGCAGGGTTGTATTGATTACCTTGCCGAAAATGCGCCGGATATCAAGCACACGATCCTGAATGATGAAGGAGATGTTTCAAAGGCCGAACAGGTGACTTCAGCGGCGATTCAGGCAAATCCCAATATCAAGGCAATTTTCAGTACGCATGGTTATGGTGCGCCAGGCGCCGCTGCCGCCGTTCGCACATTAAATAAGAATGAGGATATTCTGATTATTGGTTCGGATTATGACTCTGCAACAATTGAACTGTTGAAAGCAGGCGATGTGGCCGGGACAGTCATCGATGATCCTTATTTGTTAGGATATGAAGCGTTTATGTTGGCTTATGCAGCTGCACATCCAACGCAGGTGATGTCTGGCAATCCGCCTTTCGGCCATGTTCCTCCGTTGATTTATGGCGGAAGTTCCTTGCTGACGGGTGAAATCTTAAAAGATCCTGCCGCGGCGGAAAGATACGAAAATCCGCCTAAACTATAACCAAGGCTGAGAATTTATCTCCAAAGTTTTGGATAACTTTGGAGATAAACTATAATAAAAATGATTTTTTTATTTCATTCCCTATATCGAAAAAAATGGTGAAGAGCATATGGATATTTTCGGAATCAGAGAACAGAATATTAAGACAGTAATTAATGCAATTCGATTTGAAAATGGAATAACCAAAAAAGAAATCGCTGAAAAGACGGGACTCAGCTTTGCAACCGTCTCCAATTTATGTAATGAATTGATTGAACAAAATGTGTTGATGACTGAAAAAAAACTGATTCCGACTGTCGGCAGAACACCCAGCGATATATTTTTTAACGTTGATCGTTTTAATACCATTTGCATTAACCTTCAGCTCAAAGGTGTGATGGGGTTTGCGATCCTGAATTTCCGAAACGAAATCATCTTTCAGAAAAAGTACGATATCCATCATCTGAATTCTGCCGAAAAAATAATTTCGTTTGCATATGACGTTTTTAAAAAAGATTATCTGGACGGAAATCATAGCGATATCGTTTTTATTGGAGTGGGTGTTGCGGTATCTTCGATTTATGATCTCAATAGCGAACAGCTGATCAACAGCGCTATTGATTTATTCACCGATGTGCCGTTGAAAAAAATTGTGATTGAAACGTTTGGGATTCCTGCCTATATTGATAACGAATCCAATTTGTGCGCTCTTTCGGTTGCCAAATCAATCAATCAATGGTCGGATATTGTCTATTTGCATATCTCGGAAGGGGTCGGGGTCGGGGTCATTGTAAACGGGAAATTACTGCGTGGAAAAAACGGGTATGGCGGTGAAGTGGCTCATATGCCGGTTGGTGATCCCAACCTGAAATGCTCCGGATGTGGATTTTACGGATGTGTTGAGGAAAGTTTATCCATTAATGGATTTATTCGAGAAATGTTTGGAGCGGTAGGTTCCGACAAGACGGTTAAATGGGATCAATATGTTCAATTGCTGAAAGAACGTGATGAAAAGGCTGTGACGCTGGCTCGAAAGAATGGCGGAATCTTGGGAAAGCTTTCTTCGGTTCTGATTAATATTTTCGACCCGGAGGCTTTCTATATCGGGGGAGATATAACCGCAATTTTCCCGTTTATAAAGGATGCTTTTGAAGAAGAAATTAAAAATCGCAGTCCATTGATTGCTGATAAAGATTTAAAAATTATTTGTGATGCTGAGAGCGAAAAAACAATCAATATTGGGATCAACGAAGAAATTTGTAATTCCTGGCTCCCGCTGT
>CALAEB010000134.1 GCA_937890875.1 uncultured Anaerolineaceae bacterium
TATTGCAATTATTAATAATATGCTGAATCTTTTTGGTGTTTCATCTTTCTATCAATTTATCCTTCAGGGATTAATTTTGATTGTTGCTCTTTCGATGAATGCAATGAATAGAAAAGGATGAAAACGTACAATATGAATGATAACCTTGCTGGAAAAATGAAATCATCATTGCTATGGAACCTTATTCAACGGCTGAAGAATAATCAGCTGGTGGTCGTTTATGCTGTTCTTTTTGCGCTGCTTCTGATTGCCCAAGCTTTTTCACCCGGTTACCTTCAATTAAACCATCTGGCGGGAATTTTACGGCTTTCATCTTTTGTCGGGATTGCGGCCATCGGCCAAAACCTGGCGATTTTAACCGGCGGCATCGATCTGTCCATCGCCAATGTTATAACGTTTGCCAATGTGATCAGTGCTCAGGTCATGATGGGGAAAGATGAAAATATCCCGCTCGCTTTGCTGATTGTTTTAGCCATGGGATTTCTCGTCGGACTTGTCAATGGGCTCGGCGTCAGGCTCCTTAAAATACCTCCCTTCATCATGACTTTGGGAACGGGGACCGTTGTTCAGGGGATATTCCTGATTTATACAAAAGGTGCGCCCAAAGGCAATGCGGCACCGCTGTTAAAAAGTATTTGTGGGAGAAGTTTATTCGGAATTGTCTCCGGAATTGTGATTATCTGGATTGTGCTTGCGCTATGTGTTTGGCTGTTACAGCGGAAAACGATATTTGGCTGGAATATCTATTCGATCGGAACAAATGCGGAAGCCTCTCGTTTTTCAGGAATCAATGTGGGGAAAACGATCATAGCAGTATATATCCTGTCGGGTATGATTTCAGCGCTGGCGGGCTTTTTCCTTGTGGGCTATACGGGTACCAGTTTTCTGAATATTGGAAACAGCTATAATACGAAAACAATTGCCGCTGTTATCATCGGCGGCACCGCGATAACCGGCGGCAGCGGAAGTTATCTGGGAACTGTTGCGGGCGCGGTTGTCATGACCGTCCTTGAAGATTTTCTTACGATTTTGAATTTCCCTGAGGCGGTCCGTCAAATATCACAAGGTCTTATTATTTTGTTGTTGGTGCTTCTTTACAACCGTGAAAAGCAAAGCAGATAGATTGTGCCGAGTGGTTGACTGCGTGCTTGATGGAATATTCCCGGCGTTTGAATGATCCCGAGCGCTAAACTTTTAAATGGTTCAGGTAGTGTTCAATCTCCGCATAATTCGGAAAACTTCTCTCATAAGTCCGGAACGTGGCTGTGTGCGCCTGCCGGCGGCCGCTGCGGCTGGTTTTATAGCCGAGCGCTTTGTGCAGCATTTCATGGTACATCACGAAGTCCACTACCTGCCGCGGCGTTTTCCGGCAGTCCAGCGCTTTGTTGATCATGATGGTATCCGTCTGAAAATTATAGGTTCCCATCCGCCGCTTATTGGCCTGCGCGGACCATTTCAGCCTTGGTTTTTCCAGTTCCCCACCGAAATAATCCCGGTTGATCCGCTCAAAAACCGCTTCAAGATCAAAAAAAGAACCTTTTGATTTTTCGGACGGCAATTTATGCGGAAGCCCCTCCATAAAATAATCCAGCAATTCACGCGATTTTGGATTTTGCATGAAAGAATTAATAACGCCGGAAATTGCCGGCTTGTTCTGTGCGCTGACAGCCGC
>CALAEB010000135.1 GCA_937890875.1 uncultured Anaerolineaceae bacterium
AAAATGTTGTCCCTGACGATTCTGAAGGGGATCCCATCCTCTTTCCAATTGGAGCTTCCTCCATATAGGCGTCCGCAGATCGGAAAAGTAATTGTACGCTCCATATTGGACAGAACGCTCTTTGTGCTGGGCCGTGCGGTCGCAGTTGCCGCTCCCGCCGGACTTATCATCTGGCTGCTCGCAAATATAGAGACGGGCAATGTCAGCCTGCTTGCGCGAAGCGCCGGCTTCCTGGACCCGTTCGCGCGTCTGATGGGGCTGGATGGCTATATTCTCATGGCTTTCATTTTGGGTTTGCCGGCCAACGAGGTTGTAATCCCGATCCTGATCATGAGCTATATGGCAACCGGCTCGTTAACGGATTTCGAGAGCCTGGCTGAGTTGCATACGCTGTTTCTGAGCCATGGGTGGACATGGCTTACGGCAGTTTGTGTGATGCTGTTCTCGCTGATGCACTGGCCATGTGGTACGACCCTTCTCACAATCAAAAAAGAGACGCAAAGCCTGAAGTGGACGTTTGTCTCATTTGCCATTCCGACTGTTGCAGGGTTTCTGGTTTGTATGGTTGTTGCAAACGCAGCCCGTCTGTTCGGGCTTGTGTAGATTGAGCTGGTCTGTCAAAACAATCGGTCTGGCCGCCTAGGCGGCCAGACACAGATGCCGCGATTCCAATTTGATTTTTCATACCCGCATATTTTGAAATACCGGCAATTTGAAACGAGTGTCCTGATCCCAATTTGCCGTCAGTATAGTACAATACGGTTTGCGGGAAGCATCACTCAAATTACCGGAGTCCGTTCCGGATCAGGCTGTTGTGTTTGCCGCTCATCTTTGCGAAAATTGGTTCGAGTGTCAAAAGTCAAATTGCTGAGAGAACAACCAACACCCCTATTTCGGTTAATGAATGCTTTGGACACCCCAGCCAAAATTGGATTCCTGACAGAAAAACTGAACCATCAAGAGGACTTTTCATGACGTTGACCAGAAACACAGCGATCGAGATTATCCGCCGGCTCCCAGAAGCGCGGCATATCCGGCACGCCGTATTTGATTTTGACGGGACACTATCCCTCATCCGCGAAGGCTGGCAGGCCATTATGATTCCGATGATGATCGAAATCCTGAAACAGGCGCCTGAGCATGAGGGCGAAGCGGAAATCGGCCGGATCGTACGCGATTTTGTCACCCAGCTTACCGGAAAACAAACCATTTTTCAGATGATCCGGCTGGCGGAAGAAGTGGAAAAACGCGGCGGAAAAGCGGAAGACCCGTCCGCCTATAAGGACGAGTATCACAAACGGCTGTTGGCCCGCATTCAATACCGCCTGGACGGGCTGCGCAGCGGCAGCATTCAGCCGGAGGAATACCGGGTGCCGGGCGCGCTTTCCGTGCTCGAAGCGCTGAAAGAACGCGACGTGCGCTGCTACCTCGCCTCCGGAACGGACGAAGTTTACGTGCTGGATGAGGCCAATCTGCTGGGGCTCACGCCCTATTTCGAAGGGATTTACGGCGCACAGGATGATTACATGAACTTTTCCAAACGGATCGTCATCCAGCGAATCATCCGGGAAAATAACCTGGGCGGTCCGGAATTTGCCGGCTTTGGCGACGGGTTTGTGGAAATCGAAGACACCAAATCGGTCGGCGGGATCGCGGTCGGCGTCGCCTCGAACGAAGAAACCCGGGAGGGCATCGACGAATGGAAACGCAGCCGGCTGATTGAGGCCGGGGTGGACCTGATCATTCCGGATTTCCGCGTGACTGCGGAGCTGATCCCGCTGCTGTTCTCACAGAAATAAAAGCCGGAGAAAAACATATGCCTTATCCAATTTTTGACCGTTCCCGTCTGCGTATCAAACCGATTGATGAACGCGTGAATGATCTTCAGCTTCCGCAGATGATGGTCCTGCCGGAGACGCCGGCGCCTGACTTTTCGGATCCGTCCATTCCAAAAATCAGCGCGGCGATGATCGAAGCCCGGGAGAAGGAAGCGCCGGTGATTCTGATGATGGGCGCGCATCTGTTGCGCAAAGGGATGAATCCGCTGATCATTGACCTGATGAAACGCGGGCTGATCACGCATATCGGCATGAACGGTGCCGGCTGTATTCATGATTACGAATTGGCGCGCATCGGCGCGACGACGGAAAGCGTCGCCCGCTATATCCATGAAGGACAGTTCGGGCTGTGGAAAGAGTCCGGCGAGCTGAATGATCTCATCAATCAGGGCGCGGACGCGGGCCTCGGCATCGGCGAAGCTGTCGGGAAGGCGATTCTCGAGCGGGGTTACGCATATGCGGAGACGAGTCTGCTGGCGCAGGCGTACCGGCTGAATGTGCCGCTGACCGTGCATGTCAGTATTGGTAGCGACATCATCCATGAACACCCCAACTGTGACGGCGCGAAACTGGGTAAAGCCACTTATCAGGATTTCCTGGTTTTTACGAACACGATCGATCACCTTGAGAACGGCGTGTACCTGAGTTACGGGACAGCCATTATGGGGCCGGAAGTTTACTTGAAAGCGCTGGCTATGTCCAGAAATGCCGCTTTCCAGGAGGGCCGGCAGATCAGCCATTTCACCACGGCCGTATTTGATCTGCAGGACCTGGGGGATGACTGGCATCAGGAAATTCCCAAGAATCAGGCGGCTTATTATTTCCGCCCTTATAAAACGATCTTGGTGCGGACGGTCGCCGACGGCGGCACCAGTTATTATGTCCGCGGGGATCATGCGGTCACGTTTCCGGCGCTGTACCATTCACTGAGTGAAATGGACGGAGGACGGAACGCATGAAAGCGGAACGCGTGCATGAGATTCTGAGACGCTTTCCCGCGCTGAAGATCCTGGTTTTGGGCGATTTTTTTCTGGATCAATACCTGATGCTGGACCGCGATCTCTCCGAACGGTCGGTGGAGACCGGGCTGGAGGCTTATCAGGTGACGAAGATCCGCAACAGCCCCGGTGCGGCCGGTACGGTTTGCAATAACCTGCGCGCGCTGGACCTCTCCGTGATTGCTTTGGGCGCCATCGGAAAAGATGGGCGGGGTTTTGACCTGATGGAGGCGCTTGGCGCGCGCGGTGTGGACACGCGGCTGATGATTGAATCCGACCGGATCATGACGCCGACCTACACCAAACCGATGCTTTCGGGAACAAATGAGCCGGTTCACGAGCTGGAACGGCTGGATATTAAAAACCGCAAGCCGCTGCCGGCGGAAATTGAGGCGTCCATCCTGGCTAACATAGAGGCCATCCTGCCCGAAATCGACGGGATTTTGATCACCGACCAGGTGCAGGAGGATGGCTGCGGCGTGATGACCGAACGCGTGCGCCGGAAGGTGGCGGAGATCGGCGGCAGACATCCGGAGAAATCGATCCTGGTCGACTCCCGTCTGCGCACAGGGCAATACGAACAGGTCATTCTCAAATGCAATCTGTCCGAGGCGCTGAAGACCACCGGCACAGAAACAGTCGAGGCTGCGGCCGCAGCCTTTTCGCGCCGGAACGTGCGCGGGTCTTTCATCACATTGGGCTGCGGCGGAATTTACGTCACGCAGAACGGACCGGGGAGCATTGCCCCGGGCATCCCGGTCAGCGGACCAATCGATATCTGCGGTGCGGGGGACAGCGCGGCGTCCGGCATTCTGAGCGCGCTGTGCGCTGGCGCTTCCTGGCTCGAGGCGGCGGAGATCGGCAACCGCGTCGCTTCGATCACCATCCGTCAGCTCGGCACGACCGGGACCGCCAGCCGTGAAGAGGTTGCCGCGGTGAATGCCACTTCGGAATAACCGATAAAATTATCTGATTTTCGTAAATAATCAGAGAGGTGAAAGTATTCCTGCGAACCTTTTGTTCCACGTTTTTCCGGGCGAAGCCCGGAAAAACGTGGAACAAAAAAACTGTCCCGTCGGGGCGGCGCAAGCGACATCTTCGAGAATCGAGATGACGTTTTTTTGTTTATTTTTTTCGCAAAGCGAAAAAGTACCTTTACACAAACCTTTTGAATTCTACTTTTGACATCCTTATCATAAATTCTCTGCATCCTTTTCCCCCTTTAAAAACAATCCAATCCAACCTGTTTTTTTGCCGTACAATCATAGGAAGGAAAGGCTGCCATTCTGAAAATCAAGCGCATTTCAGCCGGAATTCCGCAAAATGCGAATATGCAAAATGATAGTAAGGGAGGATTGTTATGCTCGGAGCAATCATCGGCGACATTGT
>CALAEB010000136.1 GCA_937890875.1 uncultured Anaerolineaceae bacterium
TCCTTCGGCGGCAAGCCTGTTGATGATCGTATAGATTTCGTATTTTGCTCCCACGTCAATACCGCGGGTAGGTTCATCCAAAATCAGAACTTCCGGGTCGGAAAACAGCCACTTGCTGATGACGACTTTTTGCTGGTTTCCGCCGGAAAGATTAATGGTGTGCTGCATAATATTGGAGCATCGGATATTCAGTGAGTTTTTGTATTCGGTGGCCGCGTGTAATTCCTTGTAGCCGTTAATAAACATTCCGTCCGTTATATTCTCCAGGTTCGCGAGGGATATGTTGTTTTTTACATCCTGGATCAGCACCAGCCCGAGCGTTTTCCGGTCTTCCGTCGCATAGGCAATTCCGGAACGGACCGCTTTGGTGACATTGCTTACATCCACTTCTTTTCCGTGCAGGATCACCTTTCCGCTGATGTTTCTCCCATAAGAATGACCGAAAACGCTCATTGCCAATTCGGTCCGGCCGGCGCCCATTAACCCGGCCAGCCCGACAATTTCACCTTTGCGGATCTCAATGTTGATCTCGTCGCAGACTTTGCGTTCGCTGTGGATCGGGTGATAGACATTCCAATTGCGCACTTCAAAAATCGTTTCTCCGATATTGGGTTCGCGGGGCGGGAAACGATGGGTCAGGTCCCGCCCGACCATTCCGCGGATGATTCTTGCTTCACTGATTTCATCCCGGCCCTTCCGCAGCGTTTCGATGGTCGCGCCGTCTCGCAGGATTGTGATCGAATCAGCCACTTTGTTGATCTCCTGGATTTTGTGAGAAATCAAAATCGAGGTCATACCATGATCTTTAAACTGCACCAATAATTCCAAAAGGGTTTGGCTGTCTTTTTCATTCAGCGAGGCTGTCGGTTCATCCAGAATCAGCAATTTAACTTCTTTGGATAAAGCCTTTGCAATTTCAACGAGCTGCTGTTTCCCCAGCCCCAAATCCGTGATGAGCGTTTGAGGAGATTCCCTGAGCCCGACAATTTTCAACAGTTCTTTGGATTTCGCAACTTCTTCAAACCAATTGATGAACCCGTTTTTCTGCGGCTCATTCCCCAGAAAAATGTTTTCCGCAATCGACAGCAGCGGAACCAGCGTTAATTCCTGGTGGATGATGCCGATCCCAACCGACTCACTGTCCGCAATGTCATGGAACTGGCACACCTTCCCCATATAGTGGACCTCGCCTTCGTAAGATCCATAGGGATAAACGCCGCTCAAAACTTTCATCAAGGTTGACTTCCCGGCCCCATTTTCACCTACCAACGCGTGGATTTCACCCTTGCGGACGGTGAAATTCACGTTGTCCAGTGCTTTTACGCCGGGAAAGGTTTTTGTGATGTTGCGCATTTCGAGGATAACTTCTGACATGGTTTATCCTTCCTTAAATTGATTGAAAAAAAATCCTGAAAAAAAGCTGTTCACGGGGAAAATTGCTTGTGAACAGTATCGGCCTGTAAATTTTCTCATGGATTTGAAAAAAAGGGAACTGCAACCCATATTCTGCAGCAGCTCCGAAGATGGTGTCCCATTTCGAATGGCGCGGAAATCTTGTGCCTTCTTCAAGATTGGTCTGGGCGTCAAAGGAATTAAGCGCTCCGAGCTGAAATTAACTCCTTGGGTGTTCTGTTTTTTGGTTTCCCAAAAAACAGAACACCCAAAAAAACATCATTTCCGCTCAAAAATGAGTTGCTGAGAATGCATGAATCCGCTGGATCCCTTTTATCCGCCGGGGTCACGGACCGGCTGCCGCTGATATCGCTTCCGGCAGGCACAGGCCCGTGACAAGTCTCATGATTTTATTGAAAGGTTATTCCCGGCGTTGAAAAGAAGAAATTTACTTCAACTGGTCTTCGGTCATGTATCCGCTGTCGATAAGCAGTTCTTTGTAATTGTTGATATCGACACTGTACGGAGTCAGCAAATAGGACGGAACGACTTTTACTTCGTTGTCATAAGTGGCTGTGTCATTGACCGGCACTTCCTCGCCTTTCAGCGCGGCTTCCACCATAGCGGCAGTCTGCTTCGCCAATTCGCGGGTGTCTTTGAAGACAGTGTATGTCTGTTCGCCGGCAATAATCATTTTGATGGAGGCAACTTCCGCATCCTGGCCGATCACGACGGGCCAGGGCTGGCTTTCTGTTCCGTACCCTACGCCGCGAAGCGAGGAGATGACGCCGCGGGAAAGACCATCATAAGGAGCCAAAACGGCATCAACACGCTTGTCGGTGTAGTACGCGCTCAGCAGGTTATCCATACGGGACTGCGCAACAGCGCCGTCCCAGCGCAGCGTGCCCACGGTTTCCATTCCGGTCTGGCCGCTTTGAACAACCAGCTTGCCGGAATCGATATAAGGCTGCAGCACGGACATCGCGCCGTCGTAGAAATAGTAGGAATTGGTATCATCCGGGGAACCGCCGAAGAGCTCGATGTTGAACGGGCCGTCCTGGTTTTTCAGATCCAGACCTTCCTCAATCTGGGAACCCATGATGACGCCGACGCCGAAGTTGTCGAAAGTTGCATAGTAATCGACATTCGGTGTCTTTGTGATCAGGCGGTCGTAAGCGATAACCAGGATCCCGCTTTCTTTCGCTTTTGAAAGAACGTCGGAGAGTGTTGATCCGTCAATGGAAGCGATGACGAGAACATCAACGCCTTTGGCAACCATGTTTTCAATCTGAGCAATCTGGTTGGGGATGTCGTCTTCGGCGAATTGCAGCTCGGCTTTATAACCTAAATCTTCAAAGATTTTGACCATGCTTTCACCGTCAATAATCCAGCGTTCGGACGATTTTGTTGGCATGGAAATACCGATGTACTTCTGGTCCGCGGCGGAAACTGCGGCAAAAGCACCCAGTAAAACAGACAGTACAAGAATAACAGCAACAATACTTCTCTTCATTTTTTTGTCCTTTCAAGAGAAAAAAAGAAATTGGCTCTTTCCGAAAAGGAAAGCTTGGCAAGATGGTGGAACGTATTGTTATCGTTCACGGTATCGATAACATGTTATCACATCCTCAGAAAGAGGCCAAGGTGATTAATGTCATTTTTTTGACCCTATATTTACACCCCGGTCAATGTGTTTGTAATGCTCCTTTTTTGCTGAAAGGATTCCCGATATTTCGAATTTCCAGGTCGTTACCTGGAAATTTGAAATTGGACCAAATGGAATGTTTTTTATTGTTGTGGCAGATGCCACAACAATAAAATTATTTTTTCCTTCTTTGGTCCGAATCAGAACTTCATATTCTGAATCGCCGGAACGCGCTCGGCAATTCGAATTTTGAAAAAAAAGTTCTTAAGGTTGTCCGCTTAATCGAAAAAGATCCCCCATTTCGAGTTACCGGATCGCAATCCGGTCTGTGCTGGTGCGCTCTGATGTATAATTATCGAAGGCACTGGTGTGTTCCTTCCCGGCCGCCGAACGAATTTTGGAGGATTCATGGAAATAACCTGGTATGGACATTCTTGCTTTCGGATCACCGAAAGGGGAATGGGCACTGTTGTTTGTGACCCGTATAATCATCAAGCGATTGGATACGAACCCTTAAAACTGAAAAGCGACATTGTCACGGTCAGCTGCAGTCAGCCCGGTCATAACTTTGTAAACGGCGTAAAAGGTGACCCGTTTGTTATTGACGGACCCGGCGAATATGAAATCAACAGTGTTTTTATTAACGGCTATCGCACGAGTTCAAAAAATGAGGATCCGTTTCAAAATACGCTCTATGTCATTGAGTACAACGGTATTTTTGTGGCGCATTTGGGGGATCTGAACCGGATTCCGACTATGTCCGAGCTGGAAAACTATGGCACGATCCATGTGCTGCTCACCCCGGTGGGGGGCGGCAACGCGCTGAATTCTTCGAAAGCGGTCGAGATAATCAGTCTGATCAAACCGAATGTGGTGATTCCGATGCATTATTCCGTTCCTTTAACCGTTCCCGAACTGGATCCTTTGTCCAAATTCCTGAAAGAAATGGGTATTACGCAGACGGAAGACGTCTATCCATCCTATAAAATCAGCAACGTTTCCCAGCTTCCCGAGGAAACGAAGGTTATCATCCTGAACCATCCGCAGCATAACGAGATGGAAAGTCCGGACGATCTGCCGGATGAGCCGGAGATAAATGAGGCCGACAATGCCGGTTAAACTGATTATGACCTGGGACATCCTCTCGAACCATGAACAGGAGTATTTTGATTTTCTGGTTCGTGAATTTGTTCCGAGCCTGAACCGGATGGGTTTTGAGCTGTCGGATGCCTGGGCGACGATCTACGGCAATCAGCCGCAGGTGATGATCTGCGCGTTGCTTCCCAATGAGCTGGAAGCCGACCAGCGGATGGCTAAACCGGAATGGGCGATGCTGTTGGAACGCCTGCAGCGTTTTATTCAAAACTTTGAGGCAAAAATCGTCCCAGCCAGACAAGGTTTTCAGTTTTAACCCGGCAGTTTTGAAATATGAGGATTTTTTTCGAATAGACGAAAGGCCTGTGTTTGTTTTGTTTCTGCGCGAAACGCAGGCATAAGATAACCGCAAAAAACTTTTTTCAAAATTCAGATTGCCGGTTTTAAGCCGGCGATTCGAAACAACTGTTGCACGCTGCCGGTTAATTCCGGCAATCGTATTTTTTATGGGACCGGATGTTTTCTTTGTGGCCTTTCCGGGGTTCAGGTAATCGGATTCCGCATGCAAAAAAAAATTCTTGACTGGTTTGATCTGAATAAACGCTGCTTGCCCTGGCGGGATCAGCGGACGCCATATCGGGTCTGGATTTCCGAAATTATGCTGCAGCAGACCCGGGTGGAGACGGTCATCCCGTATTATCAGCGCTGGATGACCCAGTTCCCCGACATTCGTTCATTGGCTTCGGCGGATGAACAGACAGTTTTGAAAGCGTGGGAAGGGTTGGGTTATTACAGCCGGGCCCGTTCGATTTACAAAACGGCGGGAATCATCCTCCATGAAATGAACGGAGTTTTTCCCGCTGAGCGGAAGACGATCGAAAAACTGCCCGGCATCGGACGATATACAGCCGGGGCGATCGCCTCGATTGCATTTGGGCAGCCGGCCGCGGCGCTGGACGGGAATATCCGCCGGGTTTACTCCCGGATCGGCGATGTTGCGTTGCCGGCCCGTTCCACCGAAGGAGAGAAACTGCTCTGGCGGATGGCGGAAGACTGGTTGGACCGGGACCGTCCGGGGGATTATAATGAGGCGCTGATGGATCTCGGCGCGCTGATTTGCACTCCGCTGAATCCGCTTTGTGAAAGCTGCCCGGTTATGTCGGTCTGCCTTGCCTACCGGAATCAGACGGTTTCTCAGCGTCCGGTCCTTGCCGCCATTAAGCCGATTCCTCATTTTATGGTGACGGCAGCCGTGATCCGGCGGACCGGAGCGGACCCAACGGCGCATTATCTGCTGGCGCAGCGCCCGGATAAAGGGCTGCTGGCCAATCTTTGGGAATTCCCCGGCGGAAAAGTCGAGGATGGTGAAACGCTGGAAGAATGCCTTCGGCGTGAAATTCGGGAGGAACTGGGAGCGCAGGCGGTTATTCAGGCGCCGTTTGGAAAATATAAACATGCCTATACGCATTTTCGGGTCACACTGAGCGCTTTTTTGTGTGAACTGGATCGGGAGCCGCAGCCGCTGGCTGCGCAGGCAATACAATGGGTTCCTGTTTCAGCGCTGGATCAATTCCCAATGGGGAAAATTGACCGCCAAATCGCGCTGCGGATCCAATCGTTATGAAAATAACGGCGCAAATGAATCGATGTGACAGCAATTCAAAAATCGGTTGAAGTGCAAAAAGGGTAAAATTTCCCAAAAAGCGTTATTTGTTGCGCGAGGCCCAACAAATAACAGATCGACAGTTTCCTTTTTCAACAATTTGACTTTTGACACTTTGACCAATAAAAAAAATCTCTTCTCGTTGATTTGTTTTTGCGCTTTAGGGAAATCGGTATTCCGTTTTTTTTCGGACAAAAACGGTTTATTGGTGCGGCACTGGTTTTATTTTGCGAAATAAAGGGAACCGGATATCACTTTTTCAAAATTAATATGACGGCGGTGATAAGAACGAATGGACTATTTAAAAGAATTGAATCCACAACAATATGAGGCGGTTACCGCCGGGGACGGACAGATTTTGGTGCTGGCCGGGCCGGGCTCCGGGAAAACGCGGGTCCTGACACAGCGAATTCTCTATCTGATGCGGGAAATGGGCGTCCGGCCTTATGAAATTCTGGCGGTGACATTTACCAACAAAGCTGCCCGGGAAATGCAGGATCGGGTGGAGGATTTGTATGGCGCGAGCCTTCAGGGCAGCATGTGGCTGGGGACGTTTCATGCGATCTGCGCCAGGATTCTGCGGCGGGAGGCGGCGGTGCTGCCCTTCGGCCATAATTTTGTGATTATGGATGCCGATGATCAGCAATCGCTGGTGAAGCAGATCATTAAAGAACTGAATCTGGACGACAAACTTTACCGGGCGAACTCGATGCATAACGAGATTTCCAACGCGAAAAACAACCTCCAGTTTCCGCGCGATGTCCCGCGCTCGACTTACCGGGAGGAGACGCTTTTCAGGATTTATGAGAAATACCAGCAAGCGCTGGAGAGCAGCAACGCGGTTGATTTTGATGATCTGCTGCTCTGGACTTATAAATTGCTGCATGAGAATCCGGAGATCCGCGAACGTTACAGCCGCCGTTTCCGTCATATCCTGGTGGATGAATTTCAGGATACCAACACCGCCCAGTATCAGTTGCTTTCACTGTTATCTGCCTATCACAAAAATATTTTTGTTGTCGGGGATGAGGACCAGTCCATTTATCGCTGGCGGGGGGCCGATTACCGGAATATTCTGCTTTTTGAGAAAGATTTCCCCGGCTGCAAGAAAATTCTGCTCGAGCAAAACTACCGTTCAACACAGAATGTGCTGGACGCCGCCCGCGCAGTGATCGACCGCAACAGCAACCGGACCAAAAAGAATCTGTTTT
>CALAEB010000137.1 GCA_937890875.1 uncultured Anaerolineaceae bacterium
CCGCAATGGCATTGACATGGCCGGGGGTTCGTACCTGCTGATCTGTTTTACAACGGTTTTTAATGTCGGAAATTATGGGTGGATCGATCCCTCGGCCCTGGATTTGGTGAGTGATTACCCGAACTCGAATCAGGTTACGCCCGGTATTTTTGTTGATTATCTCGGAACGGTCATCCTTTTTGTTACGATCGCTTTTTGTTCAATCGCGCCCTGGATTTCGATGATTGTCGCTTTGAAATCCCAGGGATTGTCCGTGCGGAAGAATATGATCAACCTGTTTGTTGAATTCCTGCTCGGTTTTGGAATCAGCATGAGCAATACGATTGAGGCGGGAAAAGCATTGCTGACCAACCGTGTCTGGGAATTTGTCCGGACGCCGAAATATGCCGACGGACAGAGCTGGCAAAAGAAAAAGTATCAGGTTTCACTGGATTTTACCTGGGTGCTTGAATTTATTTTGGTTGTTCTGGGCTGCGTTTCGATTTACTTCTGCCTGCGGTACCGAAATCTGATTTCGCTGGGGATCTTAATTCTCTATACCATCGCTTTCCTTTTTGTTTTTGCACTCTCCTGGAAACAGAGCGTGAAAGCGAAAAATCTGAAGGAATCCAAAGCATAAACAAAAATCTATTGTTCTTCTGATTTTATACAAACCATAAAATCAGAAGAACAAACTGCTGTAAAAGCAGCATTTTTTTAAGGATTACTTGGGCTTGTGATTCCCCTGAGCCGATAACTCAGCAAAATCATTCGCAGCCATCCCTAAACATGCTCCAAATCCCAACAGGCCTTCTTTGGTTATGATCTCGCCGGAATCGTCTTTCCAATGAGGAATTTCGACTGTTATTGCCAGTGAATTTGCCGGGTCAATAATTCCTTCTTTTACCACCCAACCGGTGGACGAGATGAATTTGGCCGGTTCTTCTAACTTATATCTGAATACCGGCAGCGGATTGTCATCACCGCCGAAGAATCCTGTATCCTGACTCATTAACTGATCCTCTGAATTGGTAACAAACCAACAGGAATCCCAGGTGTTCGGATTGTTTCTGGCTCTTATGTGTCCTGAAAACAGAGAAAAGAATGCTTTCCCGAGATCAAGGTCCATGTTGTTAATGTAAAATTCGGGGCCTTGATAAAACCATGGGCTGTGCAAATCAAGAAATCCCAGAAAGTCATGGTCCTCTTTTAGCGTTTGCAGCTTTTGCGTGATACTTTTTGTAACACTCCAGAGAGGTTCATTTCCCCAATCGTGATTGACGTCTGCGGGTTGATTTTGGGAATTCCATTGGGATTTTCCAGCTCCGCCATGATAAACATTATCCACATCAAGGATTGGGACTACAAAGATTTGACATTTTTCGCGTAATTTTGCTGCCGCTTCTGAATCACCGCAAATCCAGCGCAGAATTCCTTCCGCTACCCACGAACTGTGGCTTTCAAATGCGTGAGACCTTGCCTGTACCCAGAGGGTCTTTTTATCTTTATCATTGGTTTCCGGATCGGTTACCTGAAATGCCCATACGTCTAAACCGTTTTCAGATTTACACAAAGAAAAAATATTGCAATTATTGTTTGAGGCGAGCTCATCCGTTAATGAGATGGCCCGGCTATATGGATAGGGGATATTTCTAGCGATTTCAACTTTTGATTCAGTAAATATTTGGGTATATGGCGGTTTCTGACCTGTAAAACGGGCCCAGTGAAATCCATCATAGCTATAGACCGGCTGGCAATTGCCAGCGATAGGTGAATGATTCGTATCAATAGTGATTGCCTCTCCCGGTTCGATTCCGTCAAGTGTAAAATGCCACCAGATGTTTGTGCAGTCGTTGATTTGTTGAGGTTCAGTGATCACGATTCTTCCCACCTGATCAATATAACGAAGGATCACATTTCCATTGTCGAAATCTGATCGGATTGTCAGCCGCGGTTTATCCGTTCGCGCAGGGGAAAAGTGCGCGGTGATCACTCTTTTTTCGCCAGTATCTTTGATCCGTAAAGGGATTCCGCTTGTATTATTTTGCCCGACGTCGCCGGACCAGCCTGAAAAGACATGACCGTTTGCTGCATAAACAATAATCTCAATTTCGTCGTCATTGACAGGGTATGTTTTGGAAATCCATGGATTTAACTTGTGAGGGAATATTCCCGCTCCCTCCGGATCTATTTTTATTGTAATGTCACGCATAAAATTTATCTCCTATAAATGATTTGCCTGTATAGATTCTGAGATTCTGTCATTCTCCCAATCTGTGGACAGCAGAATCTCATTAGTGAAAATTCTGAATTGTGAAATGTTATATTCCCAGCGGATCGTCTTTCGTCCGCGGTGTGGTTCGGATTTCCTCCGGCCAATTCAGCTGGAATCCCAGTTTGTCGGTCAGGAATTTTTGAAAATCCGAAAGTTTTTTCCGGTCATTTTTGACTTCTTTGGGGTTCATCCCGTGATTCAGACAATAAGCTGCCAGTGCTCCAGCTGCTTCGCCGATATTCCATTCGGTCGGATGCAGCCGATAACAGCCATTCGTGATATGCGTGGTGCCGATATTTTTGCAGGCCGGCAGCAAATTCTCAATGCGGACAGGGATGAGCGTGCCCAAAGGAATCTGGTATGGCCAGTTTGTGATGTCCACATAGTTCCGTTTATAGGAAGGATGAAGATCGATCCGGTAACTGCCGACACCGACAGAATCTTCAAAAAATTCGGCTCCGATTAAACCTTTACGTGCCTCCACGCCCACATGCTGTTCCAGAACGGTAAATTCGGAGACAATGCGTCTCCCTTCGCGGATATAAGGCGCAATGGCCAATCCATCCGCTCCGCCTGAAATATCGCCTCGTAGACGCAGTTCCCGGTATCCATAACCACCGTCGATGCGCGGAGCCTCTGTCTGCATCCAATACATCAGCGATAAGCTGAGCTGTTTCGCCTGATAGAGGTTTTCGAGGTATGTTTCTTCAGGTACGTCGACCAGTGTGCCCAGCCAATAATCAATTTGTGGCCAATTGACTACGACGATATCGCTGGGATAAAAATTTTCCGGATAGTACTGGTTATATAAAATCCGCCGAAAATGCCACAGGTCATTGCCGGTCTTGTCTTCATGCGGCCCGGTGAAAATAGGGCGGTGGACACGGTGGAGATCAATCGGGTCCGAGGTATTCCAACTTAGCATTTTATCCGGCCAAAAATCAGCCTGATAGTTTTTCCAAAAATCATATGTTTTTGGAAAAACAATCAATTCGACAGAACCGGTCATATCCTCAATC
>CALAEB010000138.1 GCA_937890875.1 uncultured Anaerolineaceae bacterium
AGCGTAGAATCGGTCGGGCCTGCGTTTTTAGGGATCGATTTTCAGTTAAAAGATGTCATTGCGTTCACCATCCTGATTTTGGTCCTGATATTGAAACCCTCCGGACTTTTAGGTAAATCTTCTGCAAGCGTGGAGAAAGTATAATGAAAACACTTTTCTCAAAGTCTATCCAATACGGAATTATCGCGGGTGTTATCCTTGTTTTTTGTGAGCTGATCAACCTCACATCCACTTTTGCCGTTATTCTGGAAAAATTATTTGGCAGCGCGAAAAGTGGAAGCACAGCCAGTCCACTGGCAATTCAATTCGCGACCGGGCTGGTGGTTTTCTTTATTGCGTTCACTTTTCTGAGGAAGAAAAACGGAATCAAACCGTTTAACGCCGGACAGGAAATCGGATCAAGCATACTCACCGGCATTACCACGGGAGCCATCATTTCACTCTTAAATGTGATTCTGGGTTCTTACCTGGACAAAGGGCAGGATATCCGCAATTATCTGGATGCAATGTCACCGGAAGTTATCCGCTCATTCCTGCTTCAGACGAACATTCCGAATGCGGTATTTCAATACTTTATCGCCGCCATTCTGGGCGGGCTGGCCGCTTCGCTTCTTCATCTGATTTCACAGAAAAGCAATCTGTCCGGGAGAATATCCAAAGCCGTTCGCGGAAGCGCCCAGAAAAACAGGATCCAGGCCTTCCTGCATAAATATCCATTCGTGACCACCATTCTGATCCTTTTGGTAGTGGTGGCCGTGTTCCTGCTGCCGGTTCTTGTAAACGCCTACACGATTTCTGTTCTCGGCATTGTTTTTATCTACGCAATCATGGGTCTGGGGCTGAACCTGATCGTCGGTTTATCCGGTCAGCTTGTTTTTGGTTACGTCGCTTTTTATGCGCTGGGGGCTTATACCTTCGGTCTGCTGACTGCGCCAAAACCTTTCGGCATTGAAATGAACTTCTGGCCGGCGTTGATTGTCTCCATCGTCATTGCCGCTGTGGGCGCTTGAAAATCCGGCGTACATCCCGGACGGTTCGAGT
>CALAEB010000139.1 GCA_937890875.1 uncultured Anaerolineaceae bacterium
AGGTGATCCGCGGACGGGTGGAAGCCGCACGGGCAATGCAGTGGCAGCGGTTTGCTGGATCTGAAGCGGTGATCTGCAACGGCGAAATGCGCCCGGCGGAGATCCGGAAATTCTGCGGGCTGGAGGCGGAAGGGGAACGGTTGATGCGGGCGGCGGTTGAGCGTTTTCAGATGTCCGCGCGCGTTTACCACCGGCTGCTGAAGCTGGCGCGGACCATCGCGGATTTGAACGGAAAAGAACAAATCGCTCCGGAACATATTGCCGAAGCGATCCAGTACCGTCCCCGAAATGACCGGTCATAGTTCCTCGGTCCGCGTTCAGAATCTGAAATTTTGTTTTGGATAACCATCCCCACAAGCCAAAGTGCTGATTCCGGCTGCCCCGGATCAGCGGCAGGGGTCCTGAAATCTGGAAATGGTTTCGGATTAAAAAAGTTGCTGTCCCGTCTCCACGCTTTGTGCAGAAACAGGGCAACAACAGCGTACTTTCACTATTTTGATTGGCCGGATCGATCAGCCGGGTCTCAATCGAACGAATCAACGATCTGCTGGTAGGTGAAACGTCCCGGCAGGTCCGGCACGGTCCGGTAAACGAGCCACCGACTGATCCATTCGCTCAGATCCTCTCCGGCGACCTCACTGAAAACCTGAATAAATTCTTCCGTATTGATGACACTGTTTGTGTATCGTTCAACAATGGTCTGCATCGCTTCGGCGAATCGTTCGTCGCCGAGCCTGTCATTCAGCGCGATATAGACCAACGCTCCGCCGTAATAGGGTTCGTAACCGTACATGTCGTCAAAATCGTTGGTGATTGCTTTCGGCCCGATCTGTCCGGTTTCCGACCAGCTTTCGTCGGCGGAAAAGCCGAAAAATTCCCGGATCCGGGTTTCTTTTGCCGGTTCCATGACCAGCGAACGGCAGGTTTGCGGAACCAATTTCCAGAACGCTTCTTCGGTCAGCGGGTCTTCCGCCAGGGACGCTTCGATTTCTTCATTCACCGTCTCGTCAGGGGACTCTCCGCAGATTAATTCCAGCCCCTGGCGGATCGAATCTTTATCCGTAAGAAGCGCTTCCGGCAGTTCGTCTTTTTCCGAAACCATATCTGAAAAAGCTTCTGCATCCAGAATATTGATGCCGGCATTGGCGATGACCGAGTAGAAATCTTTCAACAGCGTTTCGTAAATTTCAGTTCTGCCGGCGCATTTTTCCCACAGCGCCTCCGCATACATGGCAAATCCCTCTTTGATCCAGAGGTCGCTCCAGTCCGCAATGCTGACGGCATTCCCGATCCACTGGTGGGAGATCTCATGTGCAAAAATTGTTTCACCGACGTAAATCGATTCGTTTCCGTAAACGGACCGGGTCTGGTTTTCCAGCGCGCCGCCGATTGCCCGGTTGAGAACAACGCTGCCGGAATCCCGATAGGGATATTTCCCCAGCAAAGGTTCGAAGCAGGCGATCATTTCTTGCGAAAGATCGGTCCATTGGCGGAATGTTTCATAGTCTTTCAGGTCTTTTTGGAGGAAATCCAGCTGGACGACGCCGTCATCAAAGGTCTGCTGTTCGATGTTGAAGGAATCAACACAGACCGTATACAGATAAGGAGCCATCGGATCATTCATTTCATAGGTATAGGTGACGGTCCCTTCCGCGCTGTCGTCGGCCTCCATTGTAAAATTTGCCGGCGGTGTGAAAGTCTCCCCGCCGGGGAGCAGAATGCTGATCAGGCGTCCGTTGCTCGCGGCGGCATACCGGGCCGGAACGGTGATCCTGGTTGAAAAGGTGGCTTTATCTTTGGGATGGTCATTGGCGGGGAACCAGGCCGCGGCCAGGTTGGGCTCATTGACCAGACAGAATGGCTGGGTTCCTGCCGCTGCCGGTTGATTCGGAAGCAGGATCATCACTTCTTCCGCCAGCCCGGTGTAACGGATCCGGATGGCAGCCGTTTCCCCGGCTGAAAAATCACCTTCCACAAACAGATTTTCTTCGGTCTGCGAAAAAGCGGCGATAATTTCGTCGACTGAGATTTCCTGAATCGCGAAACGGTTGGTAAAATCGAGCGGCAGTTCCCGCATGTCGCTGTGCACATTGACCAGCAGCCGTACATCCGCGGAAAGGATGTTCGTGCGGTCGTCCCATTCAAACGCAATATCATAATGCGCAATCTCATATCCGCAGTTGCCGGACTCAGGGAAGAACGAATCTCGGGTACAGGAATCCT